>JALZBE010000439.1 GCA_030947665.1 Vulcanimicrobiota bacterium
TTCGCGTGGTCCTCGGCCTTCAGCTTCGCAACGTCGACGCCGTGAAGTCCGCGATCGCGGCGCGCCAGAAGATGTCGCGCGCGGCGTTCATATCCGGGTACGCGCCGTCGCAAGCGCAGGTGGCCGCGGCCGTCACGTACCTCCAAGGGCAGGGCTTCACGGACGTCACGCCGGCGCCGAACAATTTGCTCGTCTCGGCGACCGCATCAGCGGCGACGGTCGAACGGGCGTTCGCGACGTCACTTCATGCGTTCAGCATCGCGGGAAAGAACTTTTACGCGAATACGCAGCCCGCGTTCGTTCCGAGCGCGCTGGGCGGCAACGTCGTGGCAGTCCTCGGTTTGACCAACGTTCCCGGGCTCAAGGCAGGTCCGCTGAAACAGCCGGCCACCACGGCGACCGTGATCGGGCCGCGCCAAAGCCAGCCGACGCCGTGCACGCAGAACGTCAACACCACGACGGGCACACCGGTGTGCCCGCGATTCTACGATACGCAAACGTACAACATCGTCTACGGCGCGACGAACGACGCGGCCGCCATCGGGACCGAGATCGGGATCTTCGCGGTCGGCGACCCGTCGATCGCGATAGCCGACTTCCGCGACAACGAAGCGCAGTTCGGCATGCCGTCGGTCCCCGTCAACGTCGTGAACGTGGCGCCCGCGACGACCGACACGAGCGGAAACGGCGAGTGGACGCTGGACATGACGTACTCGCAGGCAATGGGGTGGAAGTTCAAGCAGATCGATCTGTACGTTGCGCCCTCGTTCTCGTTCACGGATTTGACCATCGCTTTGAATCGCTGGGCCAGCGACGACGTCGCGCCGGTGATGAACGCGTCGGTCGGGGGATGCGAAGTGTTCCCATACGAGACGGGCGACATGCTCGTCGGCGACATGATCCTCGTCGAAGCGGCCGCGCAAGGGCAGACGCTGTTCGCGTCGACCGGTGACACGGGCGGCTACTGCGGCGTCGCCGGTGTACCGCCCAACGGCGGCGTCGGCGGTGCGCCGCTCGTCGAGTATCCCGCGTCCTCACCGTACGCGGTCGCGGTCGGCGGAACCGATCTCTTCAGCAACGTCGACGGCACGTATCTGGGCGAACAGGCATGGCAGTCCGGCGGCGGCGGCATCAGTCAGTTCGAGTACTCGCCGAGCTGGGAGAACGGCATCCAACCCGTGGGTACGACGCCGGCCGGCTACTCGTTCCGCGGCGTACCGGATGTGGCGTACGATGCCGCGCTCGAGACCGGCGCGCTGCTGTACCAAGGCGGCACGCGTTACATCACCGGCGGCACGAGCCTTGCGTCACCGCTCGCGGCGGGCATGTACACGCGCCTGCAAAACCTGAATGTTCAGGAGCTCGGATTCGCAGCTCCCCTCCTTTACGGGATATTCGCGAAGAGCGCGGCGCAGCAGATTGCCGGCCCGCCGGCGACCGAGCTCGTCGGGCCTTTCCACGACGTGCTGCAAGGCACCAACGGCTTGTACACCGCCCTGCCCAAATACGATTACACGACGGGCCTCGGAAGCATCGACGTCGCGCGGCTCAACGCCGCGCTGCAATAAGGACACAACGATGAAACGCCTACTCGCAATCGCCCTCACGACCGGTCTGCTCACGGCATCGTGCTCCGGAGGCGTGATGAGCCATCTGCTCCCCGGCAACGGGCCCGCTGCGGCCGCACACGGCCGCGCGGCGCAAGACGCCATCGTCGCGCCCGCCGGTTGGTCCGCGACGGCGACGCGGGGCGCCACGATCCCTAGTGCGACGGACCGCGGCGCATTGCCGGCCGCGACGCCGCTGACCGTACGCGTCGCGCTGAACCTTCACAACGAAGATCAGCTCGCGTCGCTGATCGCCTCGCGCCAGAAAATATCGCCGGCGCAGTTCGCCGCGCAGTTCGGCCCGACGCCGAGCGAGGTGCAGGCTGTCGTGTCCTACCTGCAAGGTCAAGGCTTCACCAACGTGCAGACGAGCGCGCAGCTCGTCAGCGCCGACGGCACGGCGGCGCAGGCGTCGAAGGCGTTCAACACGTCGCTCGAGTCGTTCCAGCTGGGCGGCACCGCGGTGTACGTCAACACGCAACCGGCATTCGTGCCGGCGTCGCTCGGCAATACCGTGAGCGCGGTGCTCGGCCTTTCGAACGCGGCGAAGATGTCCGTGACGCCGAAACTGCGCACGGCTGCGAACTGCTTCCCGCAGGCCACGCCCAACGGTCAGTGCGTGCCGGTCTTCAACGCCCACGACGTGCAGTCGTATTACGACGCGGGCGGCACGGCGACCGGATCAACGACGACGATCTCCGTGATCGCGGAAGGCGACGTGTCGGGGACCGTGAGCGACCTGGTCTACGCGGAGAACAAACAAGGTCTGCCGCAGGTTCCGGTCACCGTCGTGAAGGTCGGCCTGCCGAGCTCCGACACCGCCGGCGGGGGCGAATGGGATCTCGACACGCAGAGCTCCACCGGCATGGCGCAGAACGTCAGCATGCTGTACATCTACGACACCACCTCGCTGTCGGACTCGGACATCGCCAACGCGTACAGCAAATGGGTGTCGCAGAACGTCGCGCAGCTCGGCAACTCATCGTTCGGCGAGTGCGAGTACCAAGCGTGGCTCGACGGCGCGATGAAAGTGGACGATCATTTGTTCATGCAGGCCGCCGCGCAGGGTCAGACGATGTTCGTTTCGACCGGCGACACCGGTTCGTCGTGCGCGCTCGCGCCGACGAACGGCGTGCCGTTGTCGGGGCCGCCGATGGTGGAATACCCTGCGGCGTCACCGTACGTCGTCGGCGTCGGCGGAACGACCGCCGTCTCCAACGCGGCGGATTCGAGCTACGCCGGCGAAGTCGCGTGGAACGCGGGCGGCGGCGGGCTCAGCCAGTTCGAGAACTCCACCAGCTGGCAGCAGGCGGTGATTCCGTCGAGCACCGGCCTTGCGGCGACGAACCTGCGCGGCTTGCCGGACATCGCGATGGCCGCCGACGCGAACTCGGGCGCGTACAACGTGTACGGTCCCAACGTTCCCGGCATCGGCGACTGCAGCGCGGGTTGCGGGATCGGCGGTACCAGCGAAGCGTCGCCGCTCGCGATGGGCTCCTACGCCCGGCTGATGTCGGCGCACGGCAACGCGCTGGGGTTCGCCGCGCCGCAGCTCTACCGGAACTACATCCAAAAGCAAGCCGGCGCGACGACGGTCACGGGGCCGCCGCCGACGCAGGCGCTGGGCGGTTTCCACGACATCATCACGGGCGGCAACGGCGCCTACACCGCGCTGACGGGCTACGACTACACGACGGGTCTGGGCACGCTCGACATCACGGTGATGAACGGCCAGATCGGACAGTAACGCCGGATTGTTCGATTCGAGAAGCGCC
>JALZBE010000440.1 GCA_030947665.1 Vulcanimicrobiota bacterium
CGCGCTGCACCGCGCCGGCTTCGCGAGCCGGCCCGACGCCACTCACCGCGGCGACGGGCTGACCCTCCGCGACGCCTTCATCACGGCCGCGGTCCGCTGCGCGCCGCCCGCCAACAAGCCGACGCCGGACCAGCGCGCGCGCTGCTTTCCGTTCCTGCGCGAGGAGTTCGCGGCGCTGCGCGACGTGCGGGTCGTCGTGACCCTCGGGAAGCTCGCGGACGACACGGTCGCGGCGCTGGTGAAGGAGGTCGGAGCCTACCGGAGCCCGCGCGCCCCGTTCGCGCACCTGGCCGAGAGCGTCGTCGACCTGCCGCAGCGGGCCGGCGTCACGGTCCTTGCCTCGTACCATCCCAGCCGGCAGAACACGAACACCGGCGTGCTCACCGAACCGATGCTCGACGCGGTGTTCAGCCGCGCACGGGAGCTTGCCCAAGGCTGAAAGCGCTTGCTTAACCCCTTAGAGGTTGGTCGACGTCACCAAACGAGCGCGGGCTGTCACTGCGCGTTCGGGTAGGCATAGCGGCTCCGGCAGTTGGGCATATTTCGCTCGCCATGAACTTCCGGATCGACGATCGCGACCTCAGCGCCTTCCTCGTGTACGCGGCCCGCGAGCGGAGTCTCGACGCGTCCCTCCGGGCGGCCAACAAGTACGGGCGCTCCGACGAGCACAAGAAGTCGATCGACGCGCTGCGCGAGCTGAACAAGAAGATGCTGTTCCGCGAGACCCGCCGGGACGTGCACCCCTTCTAGCCGGTGCCTCGTGCCCCGGCCTCCGGGGCTCGCCTATGCAACCGACGTTCGCCACTGCGGTACCCACCGCCGTGGCGTTCTCGTCCCCGGACCTCCGCGACGCACGATGATGATGCCCCCGATCGGGCCGCAATACGAACCCGAGCAGGTACGAGCGGTGAACACGCACGACATCGTGCAGCGCCAGCAGCCTGCGACGCCCGCGACGTGGGTCGTCGGCATCCTCCTGGTCATCGTCGCGCTCGCATGGATCACGCTGCTCGTCACCGGCTCCCACCACACGAGCGTCATGCCGGAGGCTACGCCGGCGGCGGCGCGATCCGCAATCCCAGCTCGTTGAGCGCCTGATCCGGGACCGAGGACGGCGCGTCCATCATCACGTCGCGGGCCATTTGGTTCTTCGGGAACGCGATCACTTCGCGGATGTTCGATTCGCCGCACGCGATCATCGCGATGCGGTCGATGCCCAGCGCCATGCCGCCGTGCGGGGGCGCGCCGTAGGACAGCGCTTCCATGAAGAAGCCGAAGCGGTCGTCGATCTGCTCGTCGCTCAAGCCGAGGCGTTTGAAGACGCGGCGCTGGAACTCCGGCACGTGGTTGCGGATCGAGCCGCTGCCGAGCTCGTAGCCGTTGAGCACGAGGTCGTAGTGCTGCGCGGTGATCGCGAGCGGGTCGGTGTCGAACAGCGCTTCCTGACCCGACAGCGGCGCGGTGAACGGGTGATGCGAGAACGTGATCTCGCCGCTTTCTTCGTCGCGTTCGAACAGCGGGAAGCCGAGCACCCAGCAGAACGCGAACTTCTGCGGGTCGCGCAGCTTCAGCCGGTCGCCGATCTCCAGCCGCAGCTTGCCCGCGACCTCGTATGCCGCGCGCGACGTATCGCCGATCAGCAGCAGCGCGTCACCCTGGCCGTCGCCCGGAACATTGCCAGTCGCGCCGAGACCCTGGCGCAGCCGTTCGACCAGCTTCTCGTCGAGGAACTTCGCGATCGAACCCTTCACGCCGTCGCCGAACGTGACGTAGGCCATCCCTTTGCCGCCGTACGACTTCACGAGCTCCGTCAGGTTGTCGAACTCGCGGCGTGACAGCGACGCGCCGCCCGGATAGCGCACCGCGACGATGTTGTTCGCATCGCTCTCGGCGAGCGTGGCGAACAGCGAAAACGCGCTGCCGCGGAACGCGTCGGTGACATCGGCCAGCTCGAGATCGAAGCGCAGGTCGGGCTTGTCCGAACCGTAACGCCGCATCGCTTCGGCGTATGTCAGCCGCGGCAACGGATCCGGGATCGTCTCGCCGAGCGCACGCTGCCACACACTGCGCATGCAGCCTTCCATCATTGCGACGACGTCGTCTTGCTGCACGAACGACATCTCGACGTCCACCTGCGTGAACTCCGGCTGGCGGTCGGCGCGTTGGCCTTCGTCGCGGAAGCACCGCGCGATCTGCATGTAGCGCCCCAACCCGCCGATCATCAGGATCTGCTTGAGGATCTGCGGCGACTGCGGCAGCGCGTAGAACGTGCCTTGGTGCACGCGCGACGGCACGAGGTAGTCGCGCGCGCCCTCGGGCGTCGACTTGATGAGGTTCGGCGTCTCGATCTCGATGAAGTCGTGCTCGTCGAAGTAGTCGCGGATCGCCTTGACGATGCGATGGCGCACCGTGAGGTTGCGCTGCATGCGCGGGCGGCGCAGATCGAGATAGCGATAGCGCAGGCGGATGTCCTCGGCCGGCTCTTCCTCGGCGGCGATCACGAACGGCGGCGTCTCCGAGCGGTTGAGAATCTCCAGCTCGTCCGCGGGAACTTCCACCTCGCCGGTCGCGAGCTTGGCGTTCTCGGTACCGGCAGGCCGGCGTCGCACGACGCCGCGCACGCGCACGACGTCTTCGCTGCGCAGCGTTTCGGCGCGCGAGAACACCTCGCCCATCGACGGATCGAACGTGACTTGCGTGAGCCCGCTGCGATCGCGCACGTCGATGAAGATGAGGCCGCCGTGGTCGCGGCGGCGATGCACCCAGCCGTCGAGCTCCACGCGCGCGGCGACATCGGCGGCTGCGAGCGCACCGCACGAGACCCGTTTGATCGAATTATCCACGCAGCGCGGCCTTCACTCCGGTGAGGTAATGGTATTGGTACGACAGCGTGCGCGCGAAGCCCGGCACCGAGGCGCCGTTCTCGATCCACGACTTCACGGCGGGGACGCGCTCGACGGCGCCGTGCAGCGCCAGCGAAACAGGCGTCATGCCCAGCCGCAGCCGCACGTCGAATGCGGGATGCTTGCGAAAGAACCGCACCGTGGACTTGCCGGCGAGCTCGTACTTCTGCTGCTGCTCGCGCCACGGCACGGGATGCCAGTGGTAGTTCACGGCCTGCGGCTCGTACGCGATCGGCACGCCGCCGTGCTGCAGGCGGTAGCCGAGCTCGAGGTCCTCGTGACCGTAGCCCGTGAAATCCTCGTCGAAGCGCCCGACGCGGTCGAGCTCCGCGCGCGGCACCGATGCGTTGCCGGTGAGAAAGTATAGCCACGACAGGCGTTTGGGCTTCTCGCCGTGCAGCGGCGTGCGCTTCGCGCGGTCGGCGCGCTTCTGCAGGTAATCTTCGTACGAGCTCACCTGCACTTCCATGC
>JALZBE010000441.1 GCA_030947665.1 Vulcanimicrobiota bacterium
GCTCTCCGATGCCGACTATGAGGCGGCGCGTCGTCGCGCGGATATGGAAGACGCGACCGAACCGCGTGCCGCCGCGGGCGTCTCGTGCAGTCCCTCGATGCTCACGCTTCCGCTGCGCAGCGGCGTCGTCGTCATCCTGGCAACCGCGAACGTCCCTGGCCTACGCGACGTACGTGACCGCGAAAAGCTGGCGAACGTCGTCGTCGAAGGGCGTGGCAGGGCGCTTCATTGGCCCGACCTCGATGTCGATCTCTCGGTTCCGCTGCTGATCGCGGAAGCGTTGCCGATTCGCTCCGCCGCGTCGATCGGACGGCGAGGCGGAATCGTAACGTCGCCCGCAAAGGCTGCCGCTGTCCGCGAGAACGGCAAAAAGGGTGGGCGACCGCGAAAGAAGTCGGCCGCATAGTCCACGGCGCTGCGTGAAACCGGCGCGAAAGAAGAAGCCGCCGAGTGCATCGGCGGCCTCAAAATTATTGGCGGAAAGTAGTAGTCGCGCTCGACACCGTCGTAGCGGCCGCTCCGCGTGCAGCACTTCTTGAAACCGGCGTCCGGAGCCGCAGATGCACGGATCGTTGCGCCCGAGCTTCTCGATGAGCTCTTTGTCGCCGCGCACGACGCGGTCGCCGCGCTTGACGTTCGTTTCGGACGGGTACCCGTTACGCCGTTTGCTGGAGCGCGTGCAAGCTGCGCTGGTCGTCGTAGTCGATGTCGTGTCGCATGATGGTGACACTGGGAAACGTTACAGCTTCGATCCGGCCGCAGCGTCGACGAACCAGCGCAGCTCGCCGTGCGTCGGGCGCACGAGCTGCGACGGGTAGACGTCGGTTTGCTGCGGGCCTTCGAGTACGGCGTGCAGCGCGGCGGCTTTCTCCGCGCCGCCGGCGGTGATCGCTACGTTGTGCGCCGCGTTGATCGCGCGCGGTGTCAGCGTCATGCGCCACGTGTCCAGCTTCGGTACGTAGTGCGCAATGCAAAGCTTGTCGTGGTCGATCGCGCCCGTCGTGCCCGGGAACAGCGACGCCGTGTGGCCGTCCGGTCCCATTCCGAGCAAGATGAGATCGAGTCGCGGCGCTTCGCCGGCTTCACGCCGCAACACGACGTCGTAATCCGCGGCGGCGGCGCTGGGATCGTCCTCGCCGCGCATCCGGTGCACGCGCTCGGCGCGGATCCCGAGCGGGTCCAGCAGCGTCTCGCGGTTCATCTTGTAATTGGACTGCTCGTCGTCCGGCGGCACGCAGCGCTCGTCGCCGAACCAGAACACGACGCGATCCCAGTCGACCCGGTTGCGCCGCGGCAACGCGATGAGCAGCGCGTTGACCGCGCGCGGCGTCGAGCCGCCGGCGAGCGCGATGTTGGCGACGCCGCTTCGCGCAAGGGTCGCGCACAGCACGTCCACGATGTGATCGGCCGCCGCCGCGGCGAGCGCCGCGGGATCGGGCAGGACGGTGACCAGCTTGGGATCGGTCATGCGCGACCGGTCAGCCCAGTAGCGTCGCGACGCTGGTCAGCGCCGTCTCGTAGACTTCGTCCGCGTCGACGCCCTCGAGGATCGCGCGTTCGAGCAGCGACGCGTTGTCCATCGCCGCGAGCGGGAACAGCCGCGGTTCGCGGGCGTGCTCGCCTTCGACCCACATGCGCACCACGCCGGGATCTTCGGTGACCTCCGCGTGATACCACGACGTCGCGCTGTCCAGACAGATGCTGTGCACGCGCCGGACTTCGCCCTCGCGCACGCGCTCGAAATCGATCGTCGTGCCCGCGAGATCGGTGAACGCGTCGCGGGCGGTCGCCTTCCAGCCGAGCCGGCTCGCGAGCCAGCCGCCCAGGTAGAACGCTTCGGCGTCGGAGCCGCTGCGAATGAACAGCCGGCGAATGGTGAATACGTCGTCGGTGTCGTGCGGGTCGTCGAAGAAATTCGCGATCATGTCCTGCCACGGGCGCAGCCGCAGCCACGCGAGGTCGCGCAGGACGACGTGCGGGTGCTGCGCGTGGAACGTCGCCAGGCGGCGCACGGTCGACTCGTCCGCGACGCCGCCCGACGAGTCGAACAGCAGCGTGTTCACCAGCGGCAGCAGCGCGTAGAAGATCGGCGCGCTCTCTTCGCGCAGCCCGCTCCACCACAGGATCGTCGGAACGCTCGGCTTCGTCAGCGCGGTCACGTAGCTGAGGATCGTGTCCGGGTCGAAGCACGACACGTCGAGCTGCACGCGTTCGCCTTGCACCGTGAAGTCCACGTTCTCGACGGCCGTGCCCGTTGTGATCTGACCGTGCTCGCACGCGCCGGTGTGGTCGAGCACGATCGTCAGCGACGGATGCTTGTCCGCCAGCAGCGCCGTGCGCTCGAGGATCCAGTCGCGCCGGACCGGGTCGTCGATCCACACGATGAAGTTCATCGTCGATGCGGTGAGCTTCGTGCGGGCGAGTTCGGCGCGAATCTCTTCGAGCGTCGTCTTCGGCGCCGCCGGCTCGGCGGCGCTCATATCTTACGCCACTCGCGGCCGTCCATGGCGAGCATGCGATCCGACGACGGCGGGCCTTGGCTCCCCGCGCTGTAGTTGGGGAAGCCTTCCTCGGCGCTGTCGAGCCATTTGTCGAGCAGCGGCATGAACTGGATCCACGCGCGCTCGACCGCGTCCCACCGCGTGAACAGCGTCGCGTCGCCGCGCATCGCGTCGCCGATCAGTCGTTCGTACGCGGGCGCGGACACCACGCCGAAGCCGGTGCCGTAGTTGAAGTCCATCGACACCGCGCGGATGTGCATCTTCGGCCCCGGCACCTTGGCGTTGAAGCGCAGCGATACGCCCTCTTCGGGCTGGATCTTCATCACGAGCGTGTTGTTGTCCAGCGCGTCGCCCGCGTCGCCGAAGAGCCGGTGCGGGATCGACTTGAACCGGATCGCGATCTCCGACCCCTTGCGGGCGAGCCGCTTGCCCGAGCGCAGGTAGAACGGCACGTCGGCCCAGCGCCAGTTGTCGATGAGCAGCTTCACCGCGGCGTACGTCTCGGTGTTGGAGTCCGGCCGCACGTCAGGTTCCTCGCGATAGCCGGGCACCGGCTTGCCGGCGATCGAGCCGGCGTCGTACTGGCCGCGCGCCGCATCGAGGCTCAGCCGTCCCGGTTCGAACGGCCGCAGCGCGCAGAGCACTTTGTACTTCTCGTCGCGGATCGCGTCCGCGGCGGACGACACCGGCGGCTCCATCGCGACCAGCGCCAGCAGGTTGGTCACGTGGTTCTGGATCATGTCGCGCAGCGCGCCGGCGTTGTCGTAGTAGCCGCCGCGCAGCTCGACGCCCACCGTCTCGGCGGCCGTGATCTGCACGGAGTCGATGTAGCGCCGGTTCCAGATCGGCTCGAAGATGACGTTGGCGAACCG
>JALZBE010000442.1 GCA_030947665.1 Vulcanimicrobiota bacterium
CCTGCGACCAGCCGGTGATGCCCGGCGCGACCAGATGGCGCTCGGCGTAGCGGGGGTGCTGCTGCTCGAACTGCGCGACGAACACCGGGCGCTCGGGACGCGGGCCGACGATCGACATGTCGCCGCGCAGCACGTTGAACAGCTGCGGCAGCTCGTCGAGCGAGGTGCGCCGGATCAGCTTGCCGACGACGGTGACGCGCGCGTCGCCGACGGTCGCAAGGCGCGCGCCGTCCTTTTCCGCGTCCAAGCGCATGGAGCGGAACTTGAGCATGTGGAACGTCTTGCCGTTGCGGCCGACGCGCTCTTGGCGGTAGACCACGGGCTCGCCGTCCTCCAGCGAGATCGCCGCGGCGACGAGCGCCATGACCGGCGCGAACAGGACCAGCGCTGCGACCGACACGACGAGGTCGAACACGCGCTTGCCGAGCCGCGCTCCGGCCTGCGTCGCGCGGAGCGGCCGGGCCACGATCAGCGCCTGTTTTCCGATCGACTCCATGTGAAGCTCGTACGCGTGCACGCGGAACCGCGGCGGCGCGAACGCGATCGTCATGCCGACGCGCTCGGCGGCCGCCAAGACTTGCGGCATGAGCGACGGCGCCAGCACCTCGGTGAACACGAGCGTGTCGCAGCCCCACGCCGCGGCGTGCTGGAACCACGGCTGCGCGGCGACGGCGTCGGGGGTCAGCGCGCCGACGGCGTCGATGTTCGGCACGGACAGCCGGAACACGCGCGCGTTGGGGAGCGCGCGCATTGCGTCTTCGGCAAACTCCAGCCGCGAGGGGTGGCCGACGACAGCGATGCGCCGCGGGCGCGCGAGCATCACCGCGTCGCGAACGTGGTGCGCGACCGCGCGGACCGTGCCGATGAACGTGATCGCGAAGATGAGCGCGACGATCGCCACGACGCGTGACGTCGAGATCATCGGAAACAGCGAGAAGAACACGAGCACCGGCGCCGATGCGAGCGACAGCGCGGCGACGGCATGATAGAACTCGTCGCGGACCGACATCGCGAACGACTGGCGGTACAAGCCCAGCTGCCACAGCGTCACCACGGAGAGCACCGCCGTGAGCATCGCGGGGAACGCGATGTGCCGGATCGGCAGCGTCGACAACCAGAAGCTTTTCACGAACAGGCCGGCGAGGTACGTCGCAGCGAGGAACAGCACGACGTCGGAAACGACGAGCGCAAGAACCCAGGTACGTGAAAAAGAATGCACCCCGGGACGAGCGTCGGCGTGCGGAAGAGCGGCGAATTCGTTGTCGAGGGCTACGGCCATGTCGGTGCGATCCTCGCGGGTGGCGTTGCGCATCGGTGCGCTAAGACACACTTCGCCGCTGGAGGCTCGTACCAAGTGAGGAGCACGTCCCGATATCGGACATGCTTACGGCCCTATTATCATGAATTTTTTGGGCTTTAGGTCTCTGAGCCTAAAGGCTCACCGACTTACCCCAATTTTTGGGGGTCGCAGGACGCTTTGGAGCTAGCTCCCGAGGCCGTGGACGACCAGCCAGCCGATCACGGCGCAGTCGACGAGCGCGAGCAGGCTCAGCGCGACGACCAGGACTTCGACCGCATTGAGCCCGTCGTGGGGCTTCGACTTGAGGCGCGCCCGGAAGTGGCGCGCAGGAAGGCCCGAATCCATAGGGGCTCCTTTTCGCGGATGCTCGTAGCCGGCGGCAGCCGGTACTCCCAGTTATCGGCTCCCGCGGCGCGAATGTTACGATGGCCCTATGACGATCCGTCAGATTCTCTGCGCTTTGCTCTCCGTCGGGGTTGTCGCCGCGGGCGGGCCGGCCGGGGCGCAGGCCGTGCCGTTCGATCAGATCGCGGCCGCGCTGGGCGCCGTGCACCAGTTCTCGCAGGTCGCCCTCTCGCCGGACGGGCGGCGCTTCGTCTATGTGGAGAGCGTTGGGGACCGCAGCGCGATCCGTCTCGCCGACGTGGCGAAGCCGGCGTCGGCGCACACGATCACGGCGTGTCCGGGGCGGCGCTGCGACGAGGGCGACGTCGCGTGGTCGCCCGACGGGCGGCGGCTCGCCTTCGTCACCACCGATGCCCGCGGCCAAGGCCAGGTCGCGGTCGAAGACTTCTCCGCGAGCGGCGGCGCCCGAGTGCTCACCGCGGCGAAGGGGCCGTTGTCGACGCCGCGCTGGTCGCCCGACGGGACGCGGATCGCGCTGCTGTACTCGGCCGGTGCGCCGCGACCGCCCAGCCCGCTCGGCCCGTCGTCGCCCGCGAGCGGCGTCATCGGCGGCAAGTTCTACGAGCAGCGCCTCGCGGTGATCTCGGCGCGCCCTTCGACGAGCTCACGGCAGGTTCCGATCCGGCTGCTCGGGCCTGACGACCTGAACGTCTACGAGTACGACTGGTCGCCGGACGGGACGCGGTTCGCCGCGACCGCCGCGCACGGCAACGGCGACGCGAACTGGTGGATCGCCGAACTGTACACGGTCGACGAGAAGACGGGCGCCGCGGCGCAGATCCACCATCCCGACTTGCAGATCGCGTCGCCCCGGTGGTCCGGCGACGGCAAGCGGATCGCGTACATCGGCGGCATCATGAGCGACGAGGCGATCACCGGCGGCGACGTCTACGTCGTGCCCGCGACCGGCGGTACGGCGACCGACGTGACGACGAACCTCAAAGCGTCGGTGGTGACGATCGCGTGGAACGGCTCGCGCAACCGCATCCTCGCGACGGAGCTCGCCGGGGATCGCATGGTGATCGCGTCGATCGATCCCGATGCGAAGCGCCAGCAGCAGCTCTGGAGCGGCCAGGAGACGATCTACGCGAGCGGGTTCGCCGGCTTGGCGCCGGGCGACGCCGGCGTGTCGCTGTCGCGCGACGGGAAGACGGCCGCGGCGATCCTCCAGTCGATCACGGCGCCGCCCGAGATCGCGATCGGGCCGCTCGGCGCGCTGCACGCCGTGACGTCGGCCAACGCGCACGTTCGCCGCGTGACGGGCCCGGCGCGCAGCATCACGTGGACCGGCGACGGCAACCCCGTGCAAGGCTGGCTGATCTTTCCGCCCGACGCGAAGCCGGGCGTGCGCTATCCGATCGTCACCTACATTCACGGCGGGCCGGCGTTCGCACACTACCCGGTGTTTCCGAGCGGTCCGCTCGCGTTTCAGGCGGTGCTCGCCGCACGCGGCTACATCGTGTTCGAACCGAACCCGCGCGGCAGCTACGGTCAGGGCGAGGCGTTCACGCGCGCGAACATCAAGGACTTCGGCTACGGCGATCTGCGCGACATCCTCGGCGGGCTCGACGCGGTCGGTCAAACGATCCCCGTGGATGCGAAACGCATCGGCATCTTCGGCTGGAGCTACGGCGGCTACATGACGATGTGGTCGCTCACGC
>JALZBE010000443.1 GCA_030947665.1 Vulcanimicrobiota bacterium
GCGGCGCGCGCGCGCCGCTTTCGTACCTGCGAACAGCTTGCGCACGGCGTCGAAGAGCCCGGTGTACGTCGCAAGGTTCGAGCGCGGCGTGCGCCCGATCGGCTTTTGGTCGACGCGCACCATGCGCTTCACCTGATCCATGCCGCTCGCGATGCGGCCGCCGCTGCGCACGACGGGCTCGCGTTCGAGCGCTTCGCCTTCTTCTTCCACCGCGGCGATCTCGTGGCCGAGATGCTCGGCGACGAGGTCCACCAGTGCCTGGCTCACGAGGCTCGACTTTCCCGAGCCCGACACGCCGCTCACGGTCGTGAACGCGCCCAGCGGAAACGCGACGTCGAGGTTCTGCACGTTGTTGCGCGTGACGCCGGTGAGCTGCAGCCAGCCGCGAGGCGTGCGCGGCTCGCGAGTTTCGAAAACGTCGTTGCCGAAAAGATGGCGCCGCGTCTGCGACGCCGCGACGTTCTTCAGCCCGTCGGGCGGCCCGCTGTATAAGATGTGCCCGCCGTGCTGGCCGGCCGCCGGGCCGACGTCGACGATCCAGTCCGCGTGCCGGATCACGTCGAGCTCGTGCTCGACGACGAACAGCGAGTTGCCCGACGACTTCAACTGGTCGAGCGCCTTCACGAGCGCCTCGGTGTCGACGGGGTGCAGCCCGGCGGACGGCTCGTCGAGCACGTACACGACGCCGAAGAGGTTGGAGCGCACTTGCGTCGCGAGTCGCAGGCGCTGTAACTCGCCGGGCGAGAGCGTCGGCGTGCTGCGCTCGATCGTCAGATAGCCCAGCCCGAGATCCAGCAGCACGGCGAGCCGCGCGACGAGATCCTGCGCGATGCGCTGGATGACGATCGCCTTTTCCGGATGGCCCGCGGTGATGTTCTTGACGTGCGGATCCGCCAGTTGCGCGTACGGCTGCATGATGCCGGTCAAGCGCTTGAGCGGCACGCGCGCGATCTCCGCGAAGTCCATCCCTGCGAACTTCACCGACAACGACTCGCGGCGCAGCCGCGTGCCGTGGCACAGCGGGCAGTCGCTGCTCACCATGTACTGCTGCGCGCGCTTCTTCATCAGCGCGCTGTTCGAGGTGGCGAACGTCTGGAGCACGTGCTTGCGCGCGCTGGTGAACGTGCCTTGGTAGCTGGGCTCTTCCTTGCGCTTGAGCGCGCGGCGCGTTTGCGCGGGCGTGTAACCTGCGTAGACGGGCACGGTGGGCTGCTCGTCGGTGAACAGCAGCCAGGTGCGATCTTTTTTCGGCAGCTCGCGCCACGGGCGGTCCACGTCGTACCCCAGCGTCACCGCGATGTCGCGCAAATTCTGCCCCTGCCACGCGGTGGGCCACGCGGCGATCGCGCGCTCGCGGATGGTGAGCGACGGGTCGGGTACCATCGTGCGCTCCGTGACGTCGTAGATGCGTCCGAGGCCGTGACAGCGCGGGCACGCACCCGCGGGCGTGTTGGGCGAAAACGCTTCGGCGTCGAGATGCGGCTGCTTGGGCGGATAGACCCCCGCGCGCGAAAACAGCATGCGCAGCAAGTTGGACAGCGTCGTCACGCTGCCGACGGACGAGCGCGTGGTCGGCGAACCGCGCTGCTGCTGGAGCGCGACGGCGGGCGGCAGCCCTTCGATCTCGTCGACCTCGGGGACGGACATCTGGTTGAAGAGCCGCCGCGCATACGGCGACACGGATTCGAGATAACGCCGCTGTGCCTCGGCGTAGAGCGTGCTGAACGCGAGCGACGACTTGCCGGAACCGGACACGCCCGTGAACACGACCAGCGCCTCGCGCGGGATCTCGAGATCGACGTTCTTGAGATTGTGCTCGCGCGCGCCGCGCACGCGAACGAACCCGGCGGCCTGATTCAATGCGGCATCTCTTCGTCGGCGAGGCCGAAGTAGTGGCCCAGCTCGTGGATCACGGTCTCGCGCACTTCGTGCACGGCCTCTTGGCGCGTGCGGGTGACGCGGTTGATCGGGCCGCGAAAGATCGCGATCTCGTCGGGCAGCAGCTGCATGTCGTGCGAGCGCTCGGTGAGCGGGACGCCGCGGTAGATGCCGAGGAGCTCCTCATCCGTCGCGGGATCGTCGTCAGGCTCGAAGCTCTCCATGTCCTCGCGGTTGGGCTCTTCCTCCACCGCAATGACGACGTTCTCGACCATGTCGGCGAACCGCTTCGGCAGCGAGTCGAGCGCTTCGCGCACCACGTGCCTGAACTCCGCTCGCGTCAAATCTCCGCTGGCCATCGCGTCGCTTGTTCCCCGTCCAAACGGATTCCATCCGAAAGGTTCGGCCGAACGGCGGATGGGCGGCGGGCGTCCATGGTGCTACTTTTCCGGGGTTGACCACGCGCTCGAAGATGCCGCTCCCGCTCGTCATCGCCGCCATGGGGATCGTGTTCGGCGACATCGGAACGAGCCCGCTCTACACGCTGAAGGTCTGCTTCGGGCTCGCCGGCGTTCAGCCCGACCCGCGCGCGGTGCTCGGGCTCTGCTCGCTTCTGGTATGGGCGCTGGTGATCGTGGTGTGCATCAAGTACATCACCTTCATCATGCGCGTGGATCACGACGGCGAGGGCGGTATCCTCGCGCTCCTTGCGCTTGCGTCCCCGCCGCCCCAGTTCGGCAAGATGATCCGCGCGGCCGGCGTCACGATCATCGTCGTCATCGGCGCATCGATGCTGCTGGGCGACGGCATCATTACGCCGGCGATCTCCGTGATCTCGGCCGTTGAAGGCATCTCGGTGGTCTCGGCAGCCGCCCAACCATACGTCGTCCCGATCTCGCTGGCCGTGATCATCGGGCTGTTCGCGCTGCAGCGCGGCGGTACGGAAACGGTCGGACGGTTGTTCGGGCCCGTCATGGTGATCTGGTTCGGCGTAACCGGCGGACTCGGCATCGCCGCGATCGCGCATCGCCCCGAAGTCCTGTGGGCGCTCGATCCCCGGCATGCGCTTGCGTTCGCAACGTCGCACGGTATCGTCGGCTTCACGATCCTCGGCGGCGTCATCCTCGCCGTCACGGGAGTCGAAGCACTCTACGCGGACCTCTCGCACTTTGGCCGCAGGCCGATCGTGGCCGCGTGGTTCGTGCTCGTGTTCCCGGCGCTGATTGCGAACTACTTCGGGCAGGGCGCGACGCTCCTCGCGAACCCGCATGCGCTCGACAATCCGTTCTACGCGCTGGCTCCCGGTTGGGCGCTGATCCCGATGGTCGTCCTCGCGACGGCCGCCACGGTGATCGCGTCGCAGGCGCTCATCTCCGGAACGTTCACGCTGGTCGAGCAGGCGATCGCGCTCAACCTCATTCCGCGCATGCTCGTGCGCCACACATCCGACCGGTACAGGGGCCAAGTGTTCGTG
>JALZBE010000444.1 GCA_030947665.1 Vulcanimicrobiota bacterium
GCGCGCCCGTCTGCGCGCCGACGTCGATCGGCACGTCGCGTTCGGCGAGCCGGTGAACCAGCGCGACGTAAGCCGCGATCGCCGCCTGCACCTTGGGGACCGAGTCCCACGGCCCCAGCATGCGCCAGTACGTCATCGGCTGCAGCACGTCGGCGTCGCGCGCGATCTCGCGATATGGGAATTTGCTCTGATCGAGGTGCTCGAGAAACGGATCTTCGATCGTCGCGATCAGCAGCACGTGCGGTCCCACCGCGCGCCGCACGACGCCGACGTAATCTCGAAGCGCCGCGTAACCGCTAGGCCCGTCGCCCATGAACTCCTCGCCGCGCTCGACGTCGATCGCCAACCCGGTGATCCCGTTGCCGTTCGGCGTGCGATACGAAGCGACCGCGACATTGCGCGCGACGTCGTCGAACGCGACCGTGCGGGGGACGGTCCAGCCGATCACGGCGACGTGGTGCGCGGCGAGGCCGTCGACGAGCCGATCGATCGTCGCCTTCGCGGGCGGCGTGACCTCGTCGAACGCGCCGTACGCGAGCCGCAGCTCGACGGAACGCAAGCCGGCGCGCACCGCGGTGTCCACGATCCCATCGACGTCGAGCTTGGT
Source organism: Vulcanimicrobiota bacterium (assembly GCA_030947665.1). Classification (GTDB taxonomy): domain Bacteria; phylum Vulcanimicrobiota; class Vulcanimicrobiia; order Vulcanimicrobiales; family Vulcanimicrobiaceae; genus Vulcanimicrobium. The sequence goes on from JALZBE010000444.1 coordinate 608, forward strand.
ATACGAGCCGTCGTCGAGCGGGTCGGCGGAGAACGCGAGCCACGCGGACTTCCCGCGGATCGCGTCGACGGTGCTGTCCGCGAGCTGCGGCGGGACGTTTGCGTGCACGTCGAACGCCGCGCCGTGCGGGCGCACGATCTCGTAGCGCGCGACGCGGCCGGGCTTGACGGTGTCGTCGTCCCACGACGAGGACGGCGCGCGCAGCGTCGCCGCGAGCGTGCGCCGTCCGCCGGCATCGACGCGGTACACGCGCACCGCGCCGTCGCGCACCTGCGGGAACCATCCGACGCGCACGAGATGCGGTCCGACGGCGGCCGCGACGGTGCGCGGCACGCGCCACGTGCGGGTGTCGAACGCCGCGTGCTGCGTGCCGAGCTCCTTGGGGCGGTTCGCGACGACGCGCACCGCGACGGGACCGTCGTTTCGCACCGACACGATCGCCGCAGGACCGCCGTAGCGCAGGCGCGTCTGCCACTGCGCGCTGCCGGGCGTGCTGAAGTAGTCGAAGTCCGCGCCGCGCCGCAGCCGGACGATCGCGCCGCTCGCGTCGCGCAGCACGACGCGCACGAGCGCCTGCGCGTCGCCGTCTGGCGACACGCCGAGCGGCTGCACGTCGAGCGCGAACGAAGCCGCCGGCGCCGTCTGCCACAGCACGGTCGGCTGGGGTGCAGGCGCACTCGTCGGCATCGCGGTCGGCCACGCGGTCGGCGCGGGGCTCTGCGCGCCGAACAACGCGAGCGCCGCGACGCCGGCGAACGCGCCGATTGCGCTTCGAACGGTGAGATGCATGAAAAGAGCAAAACGCCGCGCGTCACGCGACGTCCTGCTCGTCGTTGGGGGTCGCTTGGCTAAAACTTGGTCCGCAGGTACAGCTGGTACTGTGTCGGCTGCGCGTCGGGCGCGTAGTAGTACAGCGTGTTGGGCACCGAGCCGGGGCCGTACGTGTTCAAGTCGGGGTTCTGTGCCTTGCCGTATTGCGAATTGGTCGATGGAATTACGTCCGCGAACTGGTTGTTGAAGACGTTGCGAATGTTCATGCCCAGCGTCACTTTGCGGTTGGGCAGGTGGATCACGTCGTAACCGAGGTCGATCGACGCCCAGTAGTTGGCGCGCGCGAAGTGCACGTTGTTATCCGCGACCGTCGCTCCGGTGACCGGATCTTTGTACGTCGACGGGACCACGTTGTACGGCGCACCGACTTGATAGATCATGAACGGCTGCGCGTGGAACCGGCCGGCGTTGTAGTCGCCGGTCCACGAGAGGCTCCACGGCGGCTGCGAGGGGTTACGGAACAGCGTCTGCGACGTGAGGAAGGACTTGAGGAAGGCCGACGAGTTGGTATTCGACGTGATGCTTCCGTACGGCGTGCCGCCTGCCAAGGTCCCGGCCGTTACCGAGCCCCAGTAATTCACATAGGTGCCGGAAAAATACCACGAGAGGCCGTCGCCGCGCACGACGTGGTTCCAGCCGAACTCCGCGCCCGTCGCCTTGTTCTGGATCCCGGTCTGGAAGAACGTGGTACCGCTCAAGGTCGCGACGCCCGTTACGGGGTTGACGCTGTACGGCTTGGTGAGTTCCAGCTTGTCGACCGCGTGCCGGTAGAACGGCGAGATCCGCAGGGAGTCGACGCCGTTGCGCAGCGCGTGCGAGTACGAGAGGTCGACGTTGAAGTTCCGCTGATTCGCGATGTGCGTGGTCGGAAAGTAGGGCGAGTTCGCCCGCGAGTCGCCCGCCGTGATCCCGTTCGGCGAGTCGTTGAAGACGTACGCGGCCGGAACGAAGGTCGTGGTGACGCCGTACGAACCGCGGAACGCGTCGGACGGACTCGCCGCCCAGCTGAAACCAAAACGCGGGCTCCACGCGTGCGTGCTGTACGGGCCGTAGGCGTAGCTCTTCGTGACGGCACCCGTGACCGGGTTGGTGACGTCAGGCCGGTTGGGGATGTGATACGTTTCCTCGTCGTACCGGAACGACGGCTCGACCGTCAGCTTGCCGAAGACCTGTTTGGTGCCGAAGTAGAGGTTCGGCAGGGTCAGCGGATAGTCGACCGCGAGGTAGAGGTTCGGAAAGGTCCCATCGTTGTTGAACGCGCCGACCCCCCCGCTCGCCTGGTCACAGCCGCAGTAGTCGAAATACCGCTGCGCGCTGTGGTCGCGCTCGTATCCCAGCCCCATGTAATACGTCGAGTGCGCGGTCGGCGTAAACGTGAGGTCAAGGTTTGCGATGTACATGTGTGAACGCCGGTCGGAGTACTCGTCCTGGTAGCCGTTGCCGGCACCGGCAGGTGTCCCGGGCGGCGCGAACCCGGTCACGGTCGCGGGGTTTTGGGTACCGAGCGGCGCGTACATGTACGGCACGCCCGGCGTCGTGGCGCCGTTGATCGTCGCTAAGCTGAACGGCTGATAGAAGACGTACTGGTTGAAGTTCTCCGCGAGCCGAAACTGCGCGAACAACTTGTCGCTGATGACGTGGTTCCACTGCAGCTTCAGGAGGTTCGAGTAATGGTACCAGACGTTCGAATTCTGCTGCGAGAGCGGGAAGTACTGAAGGCCGGTAGGCGTGTAGCCGGTGATCGTCGCGATCTTCGCGCCGTTGGGATTCGCCGGGTCCACCGGCACTTGCGTGACGATAGGAACCTGGCAGGGCTGTCCGGTCATGCTGGTACCAGGATTGGTAATCGCGCCGCCGGAGATGACGACGCCGTTGCACTGCTTGATGCCGAGGATCGATGCGCCGGTGAGCGC
>JALZBE010000445.1 GCA_030947665.1 Vulcanimicrobiota bacterium
CGTCAAGCAGGAGATCGAGCGGCGCGCCGAGTCCTTTCCGGAGGGCTTGCGTTACGCCTTCCCGATCGACACCACCGCGTTCATCAAGCTGTCGGTCGAAGAGGTGGTCAAGACGCTGCTCGAGGCGGTGGTGCTCGTCGTCGTCGTCATGTTCATCTTCCTGCAGAGCTGGCGCGCGACGCTGATTCCGGCGATCGCGGTGCCGGTCGTGCTGCTTGGCACGTTCGGCATCCTCTCGGTGTTCGGCTTCACCATCAACACGCTGACCTTGTTCGGGCTGGTCCTCTCGATCGGCCTGTTGGTCGACGACGCGATCGTCGTCGTCGAGAACGTCGAGCGCAACCTGCGGCAAGGCATCAGCCCAAAGGAGGCGGCACACAGAACGATGGACGAGGTCGGCGGGGCGCTGATCGCGATCGCGCTGGTGCTGCCCAACATCATCTGGCAGGCAACGCACGGCTGGACGATCGTCGAACTGCTGACCAACGGCGCGCACGGAAAGAACGTCGTTCTCGGACCGCTCGCATTCGTCGCCAACCAGATCCTCGTGATGAACCCGCTGTTCGCGCCGATTTGGATCGCGGGCATCATCGGCCCCTACGCGGTGCGCGCGCTGCGCCCCGCCCGTCCGTTCGCGATCGCATTCGTCGCCATCTACGTCATCATGATCGCGCTGCATGCCAAAGACTATTACGTCGCCGCTGCGTACCCGACGGCGTTCGCACTCGGCGCGGTCGCGCTGGAGCATGCGATCGGGAACGTCGCCCTTCGCACGACGTGGACCGCACTGGGCGTCGCGCTGTCGCTGGCCGTCGCACCGATGGCGCTGCCGATCCTGAACCCGCCGGCACTCCTCGCCTACGAACGCACATTGCACCTCACCCCGCAAGCCACGGAAAAGCTCGGCGAAGGCGTCCCGCTGCCGCAAACGTTCGCCGACATGCTGGGCTGGCACGACTACGTCCGCGAAGTCGGCACGGCATGGCAGCAGCTGCCGCCGTCCGCGCGCGCGCACACGTCCATCCTCGTTAGCAACTACGGCGAAGCCGCGGCGCTCGACGTGTACGGCGGCGGATACGGCCTTCCGCCGGCGCTGAGCGGTCACAACCAATACTATCTCTGGGCGCTGCGCGGCCAGCCCGCAACGGACATCCTGCGCGTCCAAAACGATCTCGAAAAACTGCGCCCGTACTGCACCGAGATGCGTCCGCTGGGCACCACGTCGTCGCCGTACGCGATGCCGTACGAAAACGGCAAGGGGATCGCATACTGCCGCGGCGTCCACCCGCCGCTCGCAACGCTCTGGCCGAAACTGAAAGCCTTCGAATGATCCTCACCGCCGAAAGGACTCCCGCGACGTGACGTTCCCGACCCTTCCGATCCGTCTCGCGCTCGCCGCCGCGCTCGCCACATGCGCACTGATCGCCACGCCGTACGCGACGCACGCGCTCGCGGCGCCGGGAGCGGACGCGATCTTCGCCATCGGCGACGGCGGTTTTTTGGACCCGATCGCCGTGCGAAAAAACGGCACGTTCATCAGCCCGGGCTCGAACGACGGCGGCCCTTCGCAAAGCCTCGCAAACGCCTCGATGGCCGCGCTGGCGAGCGCAGGCAACCGCGTGCACGTCCTCTTCGGCGGCCGCGTGGTCGCAACGGTCCCGGCGAAGGTCGACCACACGCAAGCGACCATCACGGTTCCCCCGTCACTCCACCTCATCGGCCACGTGAGCGCGCTCGCATCGACCCTGGGCGGCTACGCAACATCCGCGCGCCGCGCCCCAACCGCACACGAGCGTTCGCTCGCGCTCGCGGCCGCCGCATCAAAACTCAATACCACGCCGGCCCGCCTGACGGTCCGCAACCTCACCGGAATCGACTTGGGCCGCGGTATCGCGTTCGTCGGCTCCGTCGACCTCCGCGGCGCAGGCACGCCGCGCACCGATAAACGCCTCTTCTTCGTCCTCGACGCCGCCTACCGCGGCACCGGATTCGTGCTTGCGCTCGCAAACGTGCAAACGATCAAGGTCACGGAACCACTCCTCGAAGAGCCTGCCGAATATCTCGTCGACGCGCTCGACCTCGGCAACAACACCCCGGCCCTGGTCACGAGCATCATCGGCTACGACGCAAACACGTACGCAATCTACACCCGCGCAAAAACAGGCCCAGGCTGGAAAAGCATATACGGCGGCGGCGGCGCCGCGATGTAGCCTAGCGGGCGGAATACAGCGCCGAAAAACGAACGCTCCGAACATGAACGCGTTGCGCCGATCCGCAGCGACAGCAGCCATGGCGCTCGGAGTGCTGGCGGTCGCCCCGTTCCAAGCCGACGACCGCGCGGCGCTCGCACGCGCATCATCCCCGTCGATCGTGTACGCCGCGTGCGACCGCCTGGTCGTCGCGCTGATCGCGCAAACCGCATACGGGGCACCGGCCCCGCGCGACGCGGAGCGCGACACCGATGCAGCCGCGGTGATCGCGTTCCTGCACTCCAACCACGACGTCGCCACCCGCGGCCGCTGCGCGCGCGACTTCGCCGCACGAACCAACATGCACATGATCGACATCGGCAAGGGCGAGTGGCATAGCGCCTACGGCACGGACGCGACGGACGCCGTCCTCACGCTGCTCCATGCACCGGAAGCCGAGATGCGCATCGCTGCGTGCAAAGCGCTGTACGGCATGCGACCCCGTCCCGTGGGGCGGGCCCTGCTGCGCGTCGCGCAAACGGATGCCGACCCGCGCGTGAAAGCAGCCGCGTTCCGCTCCCTGCATTGGCCGATGCGCGCCGACATCATCGCAACCCACGACGCCGCTTCCTACCGCCGGGCGATCGCCACCGCGCTGTACGCGAACGATCCGATCGTCGTACCCGGCGCACTGCTCGCCCTCGCCGGCCTCGACGGTCTCAACGCGGATCGAACGCTGCGCATCTTCGCCGGTTCGCCAAACGCGACGATCCGCGCGGGTGCGATCGACGCATATGACGCGATGATGACCTATGACCCTAGCATCGAGCGCTTCATCGAATCCCGTCTTACCGATCCCAGCCCGGTCGTGCGCGATGCCGTCATGCGACGCCTCTTCATGATGGCCGACCACCACGCCATCCCGGCGATTCAGACGTTAGCCAGAACCGCCCCAACAAAATCGGAGCGGAAAAGCGCCGCCGAATTCGCGCGCGCAGTACAATCCCAACCCGACATGTCAAAGAATCTCCACGAACGAACCCACCCACCGAAGCAATGCCCGCAAGGGCGCGCGGTTCCGCGTCGGTTCTGACGGCCGTGTGAGCGAGCGTGCGCAGGATGCGCGGAAGCGATGCGAAGACCGAGC
>JALZBE010000446.1 GCA_030947665.1 Vulcanimicrobiota bacterium
CCGTCGATGCGCGCAAGCGCGCCACGCTGCGCGCCGTCGCGAGCGACTGGCTGCAAGTCGCGGCACCGCGCGCGCACGCGCGCTTCGACGTCGTCACGTTCGACCGCGGCCGCGCGACGCTGCACCGCGGCGCGTTCGCATGACGTCGCTGGAAGGCAAGACGCTCGCCGAACGGTACCGCGTCGATGCGCTGATCGGGCGTGGCGGAATGGCCGACGTCTACCGCGGCGCGGACGTCGTGCTCGACCGCGACGTCGCGATCAAGGTGCTCACCGAGCGCGACGACGGCGAGCGCGACCGGTTCTTGCGCGAGGCGCGCTCGATGGCGCGCCTCAACCACCGCAACGTCGTCGCGGTGTACGACGCGGGCCGCGACGACGGCTGGTCGTACATCGTGATGGAGCTCGTCGAAGGCCGCACGCTGGGCTCCGTGCCCGCGCACGAGCTGACGGTGCACACCGCGATCCGGCACTACATCGAAGTGCTCGAAGCGCTGGCGTACGCGCACGAGAACGACGTGGTGCACCGCGACGTCAAGCCCGCGAACGTGATGGTGCTGCCCAGCGGCGCGGTCAAAGTGATGGACTTCGGGCTCGCGCGGCGCACGAGCGACATGTCGAGCGCGGGAAGCGCGGGCGAGATCGTCGGCACGATCGCCTACCTGCCGCCGGAGCGGTTCCTGGGCAAGACGGCGGACGCGCGCAGCGATCTCTATTCCGTCGGCATCATGCTCTACGAAACGTTCACCGGAACACTGCCATTCAAGAGCGACTCCGACGATCTCGTCGCGGTGATCTTCGGGCATGTCAACGAACCGCCCGCGCCGCCGCGCACGGTGAATCGCGCGGTGCCCGCCGAGATCGAGCACGTTATTCTCAAGCTGATCGAAAAGGAACCGGACCGGCGCTACCAGACCGCGCAAGAGGTGATCGACGAGCTGCGCGCTCTGCTCGGCGAGGGCCAGCCCGTCCCCGCCGATCCGGCGCTGCAGCAACCGCCTTCGGCGGCCGCGGCGGCGAGATCGAAGGCCGGCAAGAGCGACAGCGCGGAGCAAGAACGCCGCAGCACGATCGAGGCGGACGCGCGCGAAGTGCTGGCGCGCACGTTCGGCAAGTCGAAGTCGACGCTGGACATCGGGCAATCGGAGTCGCTGGCCGGCATGCTCGCGACCCGCAAGCGCGATTATCCTGAAGCGATGCGCGCCTATCGCGCCGCGCTCGCCGCGTTCACCGAGTCGAAGAACGAATTGGAGCACGCGAAGACCGCGCTCAAATACGCGACGATGAAGCTGCAGCAGATCACCGAAGCGGACCGGGTGGGCGCGCGCATCGACCGGCGCGAGCTCGCCGACGCGGTCAGCGAGATCACCGACGCGATCCCGGTGTTCCGCGGGCGCGCGATGCTCAAGGAAGTCGAGGAGGGGGAGCGTCTCCTCTACGCGCTCCAGCGAACGCTGATCCGGATCCGCTAAGTCCGATGGCCGGGATCGATGCGATCGAGCACCGCGACGCCGGCGCCGCGCTGCGGCGCCTCGCGACGCCCAACGCGCTCGCGCTCGTCGGCGACCAGCTCCTCGGCATCGTCGACACGATCGCGATCGGCGCGCTCGGGACCGCCGCGCTCGCCGGGATCACCGGCGCGACGGGCGTGTTCATGGTGCTGGGGATCGGGTTGTTCGCGTTCGGCAGCGGTGCGCGGATCGTGGGCGCGCAGGCGATCGGCGCGGGGGAGAGCGGTCGGTACGGCGCGATCGTGCGCGCCGCGGTCGTCGTCCCGCTGATCATCGCGACGCTCGCGGCGCTGGCCTCGCTCGTCGTCTCGAAGCCGCTGATGCACGCGATCCTGCCCGCCGGCGCGCCGCTCGACGCGGCCGCGCACTATCTCATGCTGCGCTGTGCATGCCTGATCCCGATGGTGTGCAGCGGCATGCTGGCCGTCGCATTCGCCACGGCGGGCGAGACGAAGCCGACGCTGCACCTGCTGCTGGTCATCAACGCGGTGCACGTGCCGCTCGTGTTCGTGCTCGCGCTGGGCGCGGTGACGCACCACGCGTTCGGGCTCACCGGTGCGGGACTCTCGTCGCTGCTCGCCGAGTTCGTGGGGCTCGCGTACATGGTGCGCGTGACGGCGAAGCGCCCGGACCTCGGGATCTTCTCCTCGCGCTCGATCGACCGCCGCCTCGTGGCGCGCACGGCGTCGATCAGCTGGCCGGAGTTCGTGTTCCTCACGCTGCAGATCGCGCCGGAGCCGGTGACCATCGGGCTGCTCGCGCCGTACGGCGCGGAGTCGGTCGCGGCGTTTCGCGCGATGTCGCTGGTGACGGACATGACGTGGGCGCTGCCGGGTTCGCTCGGGGATGCGTCGGAGGTGGTGCTCGGCCAGCGCATCGGCGCGCGCGACTACGCCGGCGCGACGCGGTTCCAGCGCGACGCGACCAAGTACAGCGTGCTGGTGTGTTTGCTGGTGGGCGCGCTCTTCGCCGGGCTGGCCTGGCCGCTCGCGGCGATCTGCACGCTCAGCCCCGCCCTCGCGTCGCTCGCGGCGTGGCCGCTGGCCGTCCACGTCGGCGTGACGCTGCCGCTGAAGGGCTACGCGATGACGGTGCTCGCGCCGATCCGCGGGGCCGGCGACACGCGCTTCGTGATGGTGATGGGGATCGTCACGACTATCGTCGCCGTTGCGGGGATCGCGACGGGGATCCGGGTGCTGCACTGGGGTCTCTGGGCAGTGCCGTTCGGGTGGATCGCGAGCTGGCTCGTGCGCAGCGCGATCACGACGCTGCGGCTGAACGGCGGCGACTGGCGGCGGCGGAGGCTCGCGGTATCGTGATGCGTCTTGCGGCGTTTCTCGCGCTCGCCGCGGAGACGGCGGCATATCCGTCGGCGCTCACGGCAAGCGACGATGCGTTCTTGAATGCATACGGGACCACGGTGATCATGCACGGCATGCGAATTCCACGGTGCGACGCGGTCGACGCGCTCGAAGGGCCGCTCGCATTTTCGACGATCGACGTGAACGCCCACGTGCCGTTCCCCTCGGTGGACCGGCAGCAGCGCTACTACGGGCGCACGGTCTTCGCGATCCGGCACGTGACGCTGCGGCTGCCGAGCAGCGTCGAGTGGCCAGGCATGACGCAGGCGGATCGGGCGGACGTTCGAGCGGCGCTCGCAGCGCTGCGCCACCACGAGATCGGGCACGTTCGCGTCGCCGCGGCGGAGGTCGCCCGGCTCAACGCCGCTCCGCCCACGATAACGTCTGACGCTGAAGTCTACCGCCGAGCCGAGATGCGGCGGCAGGAAGCCGGCCTCGCGGCGGTCGCCGCCGC
>JALZBE010000447.1 GCA_030947665.1 Vulcanimicrobiota bacterium
GCCGAACTGGTCCAAAGCGCACAACATCCTGCTGCCCAACTTCGGCGACCGCGCGATGCAGGGCTATCACCCGATGATGCTCGACGTCGCCGAGCAGATGATGCTCAAGTGGGAGCGCCTCAACCCCGACGACGAGATCGACGTCGTCCACGACATGACCGCGCTCACGCTCGACACGATCGGCATCTGCGGTTTCGGCTACCGCTTCAACTCGTTCTACCGCGAGGACAACCACCCGTTCGTCGACGCGATGGTGGATGCGCTCGAGATCTCGATGAGCCAGCGCGGGCTGCCGTTCGAAGAGATCTTCACGCGCCCGCGCCAAGTGCGCCTCGCGGGCGACGCGCAGTATCTCAGCAAGGTGGTCGATCAGATCGTGCACGACCGCAAGGAGGCGCGCGCGGCGCAGGCGGACGAACCGCAGAAAAAAGATATGCTGGACTACATGCTCGCGGGCGTGGACCGCAAGTCCGGCGAGCGGCTCGACGACACCAACATCCGCTATCAGATCATCACGTTTCTGATCGCCGGGCACGAGACCACCAGCGGCCTGCTGTCGTTCACGACGTACTTTCTGCTGAACAATCCGGATGCGCTGGCGAAGGCGTACGAGGAAGTCGATCGGGTTCTCGGTACCGACTTGTCGGTCAAGCCCACGATGAAGCAGGTCAACGCGCTGACGTACGTACAGCAGATTCTGAAAGAATCGCTGCGGCTGTGGCCCACGGCGCCGGCGTTTGCGCTATTGCCGTACAAAGACGAGGTCATCGGCGGCAAGTACGCGATCAAAGCGCGCGCGCAGGTCGTCGTGCTGCTGCCGGCGCTGCACCGCGATCCGGCGGTATGGGGCGAGCGCGCCGAAATGTTCGATCCGGAGAACTTCGCGCCGGAGCGCGAGCGCGCGCGCCCGACGAATGCCTATAAGCCGTTCGGCAACGGCCAGCGGGCGTGCATCGGGCGGCAGTTCGCGATGCAGGAGTCGGCGCTGGTCATCGGCATGATGCTGCAGCGCTTCCGGCTGATCGACCACACGCGTTACAAGCTGAAGCTCAAGGAGACGCTGACGATCAAGCCCGAGGGGCTGAAGATCAAGGTTCGCCCGCGCGTGCACAAGGCCGTGACCGCGCCCACTCCTGTTGCGCCGCAAGCGCCTGGACGGCGTAACGGTGCTGCGCCGGCCGGGGCGTCGGCGGCGGTGCCGCCGGCCCAACTGCCGGGGCACGGTATGCCGCTGCTCGTGCTGTTCGGTTCGAACCTGGGGACGTCGGAAGACGCCGCGCGCCGGGTTGCCGATCTAGCCGCGGGACAAGGCTTCGAAACGCGCGTCGCGTGGCTCGACGACTTCGCCGGCAAGCTGCCGACGGAAGGCGGCGTGCTCATCGTCTGCGCATCGTACAACGGCGCGCCGCCCGACAACGCCGCGGCGTTCTACCAGTGGCTGCAAGACGGCATGCCCCCCGACGTGCTCGCGGGCGTGCAGTACGCGGTGTTCGGCTGCGGCAACCGCAACTGGGCATCGACGTACCAGGCGGTGCCGCGCTTCATCGACGACAAGCTCGCTGAGTTCGGCGCGCAGCGCCTGTTCGCGCGCGGCGAAGGCGATGCGCAGGAAGACCTCGACGGCCAGTTCCGTGCGTGGCGTATCGCGCTGTGGCAGCAGGTCGCGAAAGACTTCGGGGTTGCGATCGACGCGCAAGCGGAGTCCGACACGCGCCCGCGCTACGCGATCGAGGTCGTCGCCGGGCCGCAAGCCAACCCGCTTGCCGCGGCGCACGGAGCGAACGCGATGCGCGTGCTCGCCAACCGCGAGCTGCAAACGTCGGGCGAGCGTTCCACGCGGCACATCGAGATGGCCCTGCCGGCCGGCGCGAGATACGGCGTCGGCGATCATCTCGGCATCGTCGCGGAGAACCCGCCGGCGGTGGTCGCGCGCGTCCTGCAGCGGTTCGGCTTTGCGGAGGACACGTACGTCCGGCTGAGCGCGGGCTCGTCGCGCCCGGCGGCGCTGCCGGTCGACGCGCCGGTATCGCTGGAACGACTGCTCGCGCATCACGTCGAGCTGCAGCATCCGGCAACGCGCAAGCAGATCGCGACGCTCGCCGAGCACACGCGGTGTCCGGACACGAAGCCGCGCCTCGAAGCGCTGGCGGTCGATGACACGGACGCGTCGGCGTACAAGACCGAGGTGAAGCGCAAGCGCCGTTCGGTGCTGGACCTGCTCGACGAGAACCCGGCCTGCGAGCTGCCGTTCGAGACGTTCCTCGACATGCTGCCGGCGATGACGCCGCGCTATTATTCGATCTCGTCGTCGCCGCTCGCGCAAGCGGACCGCTGCAGCATCACGGTGGGCGTCGTGCGCGAGCCGGCTTGGTCGGGGCACGGTACGTTCGAAGGCGTCGCGTCGACGTACCTGGAGCGCCATGCGGGCGAGCAGATGGTCGACGCGTTCGTGAAAGACTCGAAGAGCGGCTTTCGGCTGCCGGATGATCCGTCGAAACCGATCGTGATGGTCGGCCCGGGCACGGGGCTCGCGCCGTTCCGCGGCTTTCTGCAAGAACGCGAGGCGTTGAAGCGCGAGGGCAAGCCGCTCGGCCGCGCGATGTTGTTCTTTGGCTGCCGGCATCCGGATCAAGACTATCTGTACCGCGAAGAGCTCGAACGGTGGGCTGCGGCCGGGATCGTGGAGTTGCACGTAGCGTTCTCGCGCATCGGCGAGACGAAGCGGTACGTCCAGCACGACATCGCGGAGCATGCCGACGACGTGTGGTCGGCGATCGACGGCGACGGCGTCGTGTACGTCTGCGGCGACGGCAGCCGCATGGAGCCCGACGTGCGCGCGACGCTCATCGGTCTCTACCGTCGCAAGACCGGCGCCGACGAAGCAGCGGCAAACCGCTGGCTCGAGACGCTCACCGCGACCAGACGCTACAACCTCGACGTCTGGGGCTCGACGTAGCGGCGACTGAGGCCGCCGTCGAGGCCAATGTCACCCTGAGCTTGTCGAAGGGTGCGCCACCATCCTGATCGCAAGCCCGGGGATGGCGACTTGGGATCAGGTCCGGCGGTACGCTCTCGCGCTACCTGGTGTGGTGGAAAAGACCTCGTTCGGCACCGCGGCATGGGCGGTCAGTAACAAGCTCTTCGTCTGGGAGCGGCCGCTCAAAAAGTCGGATCTCGCAGCGCTGGGCGAGGGCGCTCCGACGGGTGCCATTCTCGGCGTGCGCACCGCCGATCTCGAGATGAAGGAAGCGCTGCTGCGCAGTGATCCCGGCGCGCTCTTCACGACGCCGCATTTCGACGGCTATGCGGCGGTGCTCG
>JALZBE010000070.1 GCA_030947665.1 Vulcanimicrobiota bacterium
CTGCGACACCGCCGCGACGGCCGCATCGACCGCCGTCTGCGAGACGTATCCTTCACGCGCGAGCGCCTCGTTGCGATCGCGGTCGGCCTGCGCCTTGCGCAACGCATCCTTCGCCGCCGGCACCGCCGCCTGCGCGGACACCAGCTGCGAGCGCGCCGACGCAATCTGCGCCTGCGCGACGGCGACTGCGCGCTGCGCGGCCGCCGCCTGCATCTGCGAGAGCGATTGCGACCGGCGTGCGGCGGCAACACCGCCCGTTTGCTCCTGAACTTGGGCGGACTGTAATTCGCCTTCGAGGGACGCTGCATCACGCGCGGCATTGGCGGACGACCGCATGGCGCGCTGGTTGTGCTCCGCGAGGTCCAGCGCAGCGCGTTCGTTGGCTTCGTCGAGCACAACCAAGATTTGGCCGCGCCGGACGAACTGATTTTCCTCCACCGCGACGCGGGCGACGCGTTCCGCGATCTTGCTCGTCACGTAGACTTGGTTGGTGTCGATCATCGCGTCGTCGGTATAGACGCGATGGCGGTCGACGAAATACCACCGCCCGCCGAAATACAGTGCGATGACGACGACCAGGACGCCGGCGAGGAGAGGCAGCCAGCGCGTGCGGCGCGGTGGCCGCCGGACGGACGCGAGCAACTCCGGCGGAAGCGCGATCTCCGCATCACCCGGTTGCGCTTTGACGGTCATGCGGGATCCGCTTCCTTCCGCGGGACGAGCTGAAACAGCATCAAGAATGGGATCGAGAACACGAACAGCAACGCGACGATCACGAACGTCTCGGAGTAGGCGGCGGACGTCGCAGCGCGCGCCACGAGCTCTTGCAGCACCGATACGGAAAGAGACGAAGCATCGCTGTTGGAATACCCATGCGCAACGAACCACCGGTGAATCGCGGAGAAACCCGGATCGTCCACGATCGTCGCGTGATGGAAGCGGCTGGCCGTCATCGTGGTCGCCGCGATCCTACCGTGCACGATGAGACTGCCCAGAATCGCGTAGCCGAAGCCCGCGCTAAGCTGACGGGTGAGGGCACCGAGGCCCGAGGCGGCGTCGACGAGGCGCTTCGGAACGCGCGACATCAACAGCACATTGAGCGGAACGAAAAGCAGACCGAGTCCGACGCCTTGGACGAAGCGTGGCAGCAGCGCGTGATCGAAGCCGGACCGATCGCCAAGGAATGCGAACCAAAACGTGCCGACTGCGCAAAGAGCGAGGCCCACGGCGGCGAGCAGCGCCGGCTGAATGAGTTTGCTGAACCGCCCCGCCAGTTCGGTACCGACGATCGACCCGATCGCGCTGGGAACCATGATGAAGCCGGCCATGTCCGGCGCGTAGCGCAGCACGTCCTGCATGTAGAGCGGCACGATCAGTGACGTTCCGGTGAATCCGATCCCAGTGATCAGCGCGAGTATGATCGCGATTGCATACGACGGTATCGCGAGCGGTTTGAGGTCGACGAGCGGGACGGCTGCCCCGAGTTGGATACGCACGAAGACGAACAGCGCCACGGCGGCAACCGCCATCGCGGTCACGACCTGCCAGGACGCGAACCACTGTTGCCGCGGACCTTCCTGCACGACGTATTGGAGCGCCGCGAACCCAACGATCATGATCGCGAGCGACGTCCAGTCGAAGGCGCTGCGCTCACCACGCTCGCTCTGATCGCGGAGGACGCTCGACACGAGAAAGCAGGAGAGGAGACCAAGCGGAATGTTGAGCAGAAAAATCCACGACCACGTAAAGTTCGACAGCACCCAGCCGCCGAGTGCCGGCCCTAACGCCGGGCCGACCATCACGGAAATCCCGTAGACCTTGAACGCCGAAGGCAAGTCTTCGGCGGGATACGCGTCGACCAGCGCTGCCATCGCGAGCGGCAGCATGAGGCCGCCACCGATCCCTTGCACGAATCGCATGGCGACCAGCTGCGCCAGCGTCCCGGAGACGGCGCAGAATAGCGAGCCGACGGTGAACACGACCACCGCGTACAGAAATGCGCGCTTGCGACCGAGGTTGGTCGCGATCCAACCGGTGAGCGGCATGACGAAAATCGCCGCCAGCACGTAGATCGAGGAAATCCACGACGCTTCATCGATGGATACGCCGAGATTGCCTGCGATCGTGTTGAGACCGACGTTGACGACCGTGCCGTCGATGAGCGCCATCCAGCTGGGGACGAGCACCACCAACGTGACGAGCCGTAGATAGGACTTCGACGCCCGAGAAGTCACCGCGGCATTCTATCCGATTGTTGGGCCTAGCGGAAGGGGCGCGATACTAGCCCTGCCCTAACGCCCGGGCGAGCGATTTGCCAAGCATTAGTTAAATTGGTAGGCCATTCGGCCCATGCACTAAGACTATTTGGTACCATGTCCGCAGCCCGATCACGGATGGTGGACATGGAAGTTAGGGCGTTCGGTACGACGCAGGACGATGCTGCGACGGCGATGTTAGCGCCGCGCGTTTCGCCGCGTCCAGGCGGCTTGCCGCCGTACGCCGCCAGCGCGGTGGAGCGCCTCTTCGATGCGGCTCGTCGGCCGATCGCCGTCGTCGTCGCGCCTGCCGGGTTCGGCAAGAGCGCCCTGCTCCGCGCGTTCGTGACCATGTGCGAGTCCGCGGTACTGGTCGACCTGGCCGGCAGCGAGCCGACGTTCCGCGGCGCGGTGCGCGATCTGTGCGAAGCGCTGCGCGGGGTGGCGCCCGGGGCGCGGCTCTCGTTCGCCAGCGCCTACGCCCGTGCCGCGGAGCGCGGGGAACGCGCCGCGGCGCTTGCGGTGTGGCTTGCCCGGTACCTCGAAGGCCGCGATGTCACGATCGTCGTCGACTCCGTCGACCGCCTCGGCGGCGACGCACGCCTGTTCTCCGAGTTCGCCGAAGTGCTGGCCGGACGCGGCGCGTTTGCACCTCGGCTCGTCGTCGCGGCACGGGACACCACGGACCTTCCGGTGCCGCGCTGGCTTGCGGCGGATCTCATCGCGATGCCGGTCGGCGAATCGGACCTGCGCTGGACTGTCTCCGACGCCCGCGCCGCCGCGCACGGATTCGGGCTCACCGTGTCGGACAACGAGCTCGAGCGAACGCTCCGGGCCGCCAACGGCCGCGCGTTCGCGGCGCTCTACGCGCTGCAGGTTGGCGAGATGCCGCCACGCGGCGTCGATCCCGGTCTCGCGCTGCTGCACGCGCTGACGCCCGACGAACGGACGTACGTGCTCGAGACCTGTTTGCTGCGCTCGCTCGACGCCTCCGTGCTCGCCGCAGCCGGACTTCCGGTGCACCCGCTGCTCGAAGGCCGGTCCGGACTCGGCAAGCTCATCGTGAACTGGGACGGCGCGGGCTACCGCTATGACGAAGGCTTGCGGTCGCGCGCCGAGCAGACGCTGCGCACGGATCTGGGCTCGCACCAATGCGTCGCTGAACGCACCGTGAAAGCGCTCGAGGCCGTGGGGCGCGTGCGCGAAGCGCTCGACATTGCGCGCAACGCGCAGCTGCGCGACCACGTCCACCGCCTGCTGCGCGAGAACGGGCTGCGCCTCGAGGATCGCGGTGACGTCGACGCGCTCGATGCTGCGCTGGAGCTGCTGCCGGCCGAGTTGGACGACGCGGTGCTGCTGCTGCTGCGCGCGACGCGCGAATCGCGGCTCGGCCGCACCGATACCTCGGAAGCATGGTTCCGCCACGCGATCGCCTGCGCGCAATCACCAACGGTCGCCGCCGAGGCCGCGTACCGGCTCGCGCGCGAGATCGTGCGGCGCGACCGCGTCGACGCCGTCGAGCTGTTGGAGCCATACGCCGACGACGCGACGCTCGGGGACGACCAGCGCTCCTCGATCCTCTCGGTGCTCGCCGAAGCGTACTTGATCGCGCATCGTCCCGGCGACGCGCGCGCGACGCTGGAGCGCGCGCTCGCGTGCTGCGAGCGAGCAGATCTTGCGACCCGCGCGCACGTCTATACGCGCGCGTCGTACGTCGAACTCTACGGCGGCGATCACGATCGCGCGCGGCGCTACGCGACGATCGGGGCGAGCATCGCCGAGCAGGCGAACCTCTACGTCGTTGCGACCGGCGCATACAGCGTGCTGTACAACCTGGCTTATGATGCCGGCGGTCCGTCGGAGTGTCTGGAGCATTTGGAACGGCTCGGCAACTGCGCGGTGCGATCGGGCAACCTGGACTTTCATCTCTACGCGATCGTTGCGGCGTACGAGCTGCACGTCGAGCGTGGTGATGTGGCGGCGGTCGAACGGCTCGAGCATGACCTGCACGCGTTCGACGTGCACTACGGCGCGCCGACCGCGCTCGAAGGCTTGGTACCGTCGCGCGCGCTCTTCGCGGGCTGGGCAGGTGCGTTCGAGGCGGCATACGAGATCCTCGTGCCGAGCGGAGCGCAGCAGAACGACGCCGAGCGGAGCGCGCTGCGGTGGGCGGAGATTGCCCTCTATGCCGCAGCCGCGGGGATGCGCAAGAAGTCGGTCGAGGCGTTGCGCCAATTCGACGCCGCGTTCGTCGACAACGATGCGAGCTCGCCCCGGTCGAGCCGCGCGGCAATCGTCGCCCGGCTCGCCGGCGCGCTGCTCGGCGAGCCGAACCGCAGCGAGTTCGCGATCGTGCCGCCGCCGCGCATGGCTTCGCTCGCACGCGCGGTCGACGTCGTGATCCGCCGCCGCAACGGACACGCGAATGGTGACGAGCTGCTCGAAGCGTTCGCCGATCTCGACCGTCACGAGTTGCACGGCATGGCGAAGTTGCTCGCCGCGCTTCCGGTGGTGATCCGATGACCGCGGTCGCTGCGACGGTCCGCGCGCACGGGGACGCCCTCGGCGCGACGCTGCGCGAACGTCTCCTGGGCGAGGGCGCGCCGCTCGTGTCGGCGGCCGTGGTCGACGGCTTCGTCCGCCGCGCCGGCGCATTGGATGAAGCCGACGGGCAAGAGGCGCTGGCGGAATGGGTGCGCGCAACGTGCGCCTCGTACGGCGATGTTGCGTCGCTGCGCGACGTCCTGATCGAGCTGCCGGATGCGCTCGCACGCGCTGTCCACGAGGTGCTCGGCAGCGTGCCGCGCGAGGCCGAGCTCGACGCGTTGGCGGAGCGTGTCATGGGAATCGTCGACGCATCGTGGCGGCCGCTGCTGCGCGTACGCGATGAAGCGCTCGACGAGGTCGACGCCCGAATCGACACCCTCATCGTGAAGCTCGAAGCGCGGGATCCACTCACCTCCGAGCATTCGCGTGCGGTTTCCGCATGGTGCTCGCGGCTCGGCCGCCGGCTCGGGCTCGATTCGGCGGAGGTGACGTTCGCGGCCCGCTGCGGGCTGTTGCACGACGTCGGCAAGGTCGCAACCCCGCTCGAAGTGCTCAACGCGCCGCGCGCGCTCGACGACCGCGAATGGCGACTCATCCGGGCGCACGCTGCAGCGGGTGAGGCGATCGTGCGCGCCGTCCCCGAGCTGAGGCCGTTTGCGCCCGCGGTGCGGAGCCACCACGAGCGCCTGGACGGTCACGGCTATCCGGACCGCCTTCCGGCATCCGCTATCCCGCTCATGGCCCGTATCGTCGCCGTCGCCGACTCGTTCAACGCGATGATCGGTCGCCGCCCGTACCGGCTGCCGATGCCCCCGGTCCGAGCTCTCGAAGAGCTCGTCCGGGGCCGTGAGACCCAGTTCGACCCGGAAGTCGTTGAGGCGATGGTCGACTTGGTTGAGCGGCAAAAGACCTAATCTTGACGCTATAGTCTAGGAGATCGACCTAAAGATCGGGTATGAATTGGCGGGCGGAATGCACGTGAGCTGGGGGGCCGGCTCCGCACGGAGGCAACCTAAGAAATGAAGCACCCCTTGTCGGCGTTGGGGTTGACGGTCGCGGTCGCGGCGCTCGGCGCTTGTTCGCAGGGCGGCGGCGGAAGCGCCATCCCCGGCCAGCCGGGACGCGAGGCAATGACGCTGCGTGCGATCCCGATCTACTCGCCGACGCCTACGCCCACTCCGGGGTTGATCTCCGGGACCGTGTCGACGCTGACAAACCTCACGTGCGGCGTCACCGTCGGCATCACGTGCCACGTGCTCTCCGGTGCCGGACCGCAAGGCCTCGCGGCCGGAACCGCCGTCGCGAACCTTCCCGGGCTGCATCCCGCCGATCTGCGGAGCGCCTACGCGTTGCCGTCCGCGACCGCGGGAAGCGGTCAAACGATCGGGATCGTCGTCGCATACGACGACCCGAATCTCGAGTCGGACCTCGGCGTCTATCGCGCGAAGTTCGGCCTTCCGGCGTGCACGAGCGGGAACGGTTGCTTTACCAAGGTCGGCCCGGGCCCCCTCGGAACGCTGTTGAGCGGCAACCAAGCCTGGGGCCAAGAGGCCTCGCTCGACACGCAGATCGCGTCGGCCGTTTGCCCGAACTGCAAACTGGTCGTCGTCGAGGCGGCGTCGGATTCGCCGGCTGCGTTGCTCAGTGCAGCGCAAACGGCGGTCGCGCACGGCGCGAGCGTCGTGAGCAATAGCTACAGCCTCGCCGAGAGCAGCACCGAAAACGACGCGAGCTATGCGATCGGCGTGCCGTTCGTCTTCGGTGCGGGTGACTCGGGTGCGGGCGCCGTATGGCCCGCGGCCTCCACGCACGTCATCGCAGTCGGCGGAACGTCACTGGCCCGCGACGGCAGTGCGCGCGGATGGTCCGAGTCCGTGTGGTCCGGCACCGGCGGCGGGTGCAGCGCATATATCGCCAAGCCGTCGTGGCAGCACGACACCGGATGCGCGCACCGCACCGCGAACGACATCGCCGCGTTCGCCGATCCCAACCCCGGCGTTTCCGTCTACGACAGCTACCTTTCGCAGTACGCGGGTTGGCGGACCTACGGCGGCACCAGCGTCTCCGCGCCCATCGTCGCGGGAGCGATCGCGCTGGCCGGCAACGGCAGGACCGCGCTCCTCGACGCCGCGCACATCTATGCCGACGCCGGGGCACTTCATCCGGTGGCGTCCGGCGCAAACGGCACGTGCGGCTCGTACCTCTGCGTCGCCGGCCCGGGCTACAGCGCCCCCGCCGGCAACGGATCGCCGAACGGTATCGGCGCGCTCTAAAAAAAGAGGACGCCCCTTGCCGGGCGTCCTCTCGGATCGACTATCGTTCAGGACTCGTGTTTAGATCGGAATTGCGCTTAGAGTAAACAAAATACCCTCCCGGCTAGAGTGTCCTAATCGAAGCCTTCGCTAAGCGAAGCCTCTGTAGGAGTGCCAGCCACTTCAGCCCGGTTCTTGGACTTCCTTTTTCCCGTTGACGCGTCAACGCGATCCTATGGGACTGCCTAGCCCGCCCCCGTGACCTGCTGCCAGACGTACACCAGCGCCAGGCCGCCGATCGCAATCGCCGTCGTCCACCCCACCACGTTGGCAAAACGTGAGTTCACGTAGCGCCCCATCACGCGCGGCCGGTTGATCACGAGCAGCATCAAGACCAGCTCGAACGGCAGCAGCACGCCCTGCACGACCTGCGCGTACACGATGAACTTGACCAGCGACTCTTTGGGCACGAGCAGCACGAGCCCGGCGCCGAGCACGATCGCGCCGGCGAACAGCGTGTAGAACACGGGCGCTTCGCGGAAACGGCGGTCCAGCGACGCTTCGAGACCGAACGCTTCGCACACGATGTACGCGGTCGACAGCGGCAGCACCGTCGCCGTGAAGATGCCCGCGTTGAGGATCCCGAACGCGAACAGCATCTCGGCGAAGTTTCCGGCGAGCGGCTTGAGGGCGAGCGCGAAATCCTGCGCCTGCGCGCTCCCGATGTCCAGCGGCGCCTTTCCGGTGTGCAGCGCCGCCTGATAGATCGTCGCGCCGTTCGCGATGATCATGAAACCGGCGAGCACGATCGCGAGCACCGAACCCAGGATGACATCGGCGCGAATCGCGGGCAGATCGCGCGCGCGAGAGCCCTTGTCGACGACGGCCGACTGCAGAAAGAACTGCATGTACGGCGAGATGGTCGTGCCGATCAAGCCCACGACGGTGACCAAAAATGCGGGGTCGTGCGAGATCGTCGGTACGAACGTACCGCGCGCGACCTGGCCCCAGTCGGGATGCGCGAGCACGCCGGACACCACGTAGCTGAGGTACACCAGCGAAAGCGCGACGAAGACGCGTTCGACGATCTTGTTCGGCAGCCGCAGCACGAACAGGAACACGATCGCCGTCGCGGCGGGGACCGCGACGTAGCGCGACACGCCGAAGATCTCCGACGCCGCGCCGATGCCCGCGAACTCCGTCGCCGCGATGCCGGTGTTGATGAAGAAGAGCGCCGCCATCGCGAGCAGCGTCGTGCGCAATCCGAAGTTCTCGCGGATGAGCCCCGCCAGACCCTGCCCCGTCACCGCGCCCATCCGCCCGGCCATCTCCTGAACGACGATCAGCGAAACCGTCAGCGCGACGAGCGTCCACAGCGTCGCGTAGCCGAAGCGCGCGCCGGCCGCGGAGTACGTCGCAATCCCGCCGACGTCGTTGCCGGCCGACGCCGTGATGAACCCCGGTCCCAACACGGCGAAGAACGCGATCAGCGTTCGCCACGGGCGTCGCACGGGCGAGACTCCTAGCTCGGCGCTTCGGCGCGGCGGCGCTGCGCGCGCTTGGTGAAGCGCGGCAGCTTGCGCGTGAGCCGCTCGGGGATGATCGCGTCGATCGCGTCGTCGACGGTCACGAGCCCGAGCA
>JALZBE010000448.1 GCA_030947665.1 Vulcanimicrobiota bacterium
GTCGCGCGCTGCGGCGCCCGCCGCGGGCGCGCCGAACGCGCCGAACACGATCGCGACGAGCGCCGCGCCGACGGTCTGACCGCTCACGCGCATCGCGGCGAGCAGGCCCGCGGCGCTGGTGCTCTTCTCGCGCGGCGCGCTGCCGATCAGCTCGCGGTTGTTGGGTGATTGGAAGAAGCCGAACCCGAGCCCGCACACGATGCCGCGCAGCACGATGTCGACGGCCGTGGGATCGGCCGGGAGCGTCGCGTACAGCGCGAGGCCCGCAGTGAAAACCGCGAGCCCCGCCGTCGCGAGGATACCGACCGGAAAGCGATCGGAGAGCCGGCCCGCGAGCGGCGCAACCACGGCGACGGCGAGCGGCCACGACGTCAGCAGGAGCCCCGATTGCAGCGGCGTACGGCCCAACGCTTCTTGGAAGAAGAACGGCAGCGCGACGAACGCGAGCCCCTGCGCGGCGAACGTCGCGAAGCCCGTCGCGCTCGCGGTCGAGAAAGCCGGGATGCGGAAGAGGTCGAGTGCGATCATCGGGTTCGGCAGCGCGAACTGGCGCCGCACGAACACGATGCCCGCGGCGATCCCGGCGAGCACGCGCGCGGCGATCGTCCACACCTGCTCGTGGCGCGCGAAGCCGTCGAGCCCCCAAATCGTCAGCGAAAACGCGAGGGCGCTCGTGACGACGCTCGGCATGTCGAGCCAGCCGCGATTGCGCTCTTCGCGCGGCAGCGCACGGTTGAGCACGACGTTGACGATGCCGAACGGGACGTTGATCGCGAACAGCCACGGCCACGGCAGCACCGCGAGGATGGCGCCGCCCAGCGTCGGGCCCGCCGCGGCGCTGGTCGCGACGACGAGTGCGTTGATGCCCAGCGCGCGCCCGAGTTGCCCGCGCGGGAACACGTCGCGCAGGATCGCCGGCGAGATCGCCATGATCGCCGACGCGCCCAGGCCTTGCAGCACGCGTGCGGCGATCAGCAGCGGAAACGTGCGCGTGACCGCGCACGCGAGCGAGCCCGCAACGAACACGATGACGCCGGCGCGATAGACGCGCGCGGGCCCGCGCAGCCGGCCGAGCGCCGCGAACGCGAGCAGCGACGCCGTGACGGCGAGCTGAAAGCCGTTGACGACCCAGATCGACTCGGCCGGCGACGCGCCGAGGTCGCGCGCGATCGTCGGCAGCGCGGTATTCGCGATGGAGCCGTCGAGCACGGCCATCGTCGTCGCGACGGCGAGCGCGAGGTATGCGATCCGCCGCTGCGGCAGCGGCAGACCGTCGGAACGGTCGGGCGGCGTGGTCAGCGCTTCGCTTCGAAGGTCGTGATGCGCAGGTCGTGGTTGTCGAGGCGCTCATCGCGTTTGTCGAAGTGCCGCAGCATGCGTTGTTCGGATTCGGCGAAGCGCTGAACCATCTCGCTTCGCAACGCCCCGATCTCCGCTCGAACTCCGTCGAACCCTTCCGCCATCGTTTGGGCTAGGCTTCTGAAGCCTTCGCTGATGATTTCGTCCGTCACGCTTTCATTTGACACGATCGATGTTACCTAGCCGTGTCCGTTACGTGAACGCTTGTTCGGCGTGGTACGAGCTGCGGGAGAGCGGGCTCGACACGACCTGCACGAAGCCCTTCGCGTCGCCAGCGGCTTTGAGGCGCGCGAACTTCGCAGGCGTGATGAACTCTTCGACCTTTAGGTGGCGCTTCGTCGGCTGGAGGTACTGGCCCATCGTGAAGATGTCGACGCCGATCGCGCGCGCGTCGTCCATCGCCTGCGCGATCTCGTCTTCGGTCTCGCCTAAGCCGAGCATCAGCGACGTCTTCGTATACGTCACCTTGCCGGATTTCTTCGCATGCTCGAGGATGCTGAGCGATTGGCGGTAGTTCGCGCGGCGGTCGCGCACCGAGGCCTGCAGACGGTCCACCGTCTCCAGATTGTGCGCGAGCACTTCGGGCTGCGCGTCCAGCACGATGTCGAGCGCGGCGAGATCGCCGGCGAAGTCGCCGGTGAGGCACTCGACCTTCGCGTCGGGGACCTTCTTGTGGATCATGCGCACGGTGTTGGCGAAGATCGCCGCGCCGCCGTCGGCGAGGTCGTCGCGGTCGACCGCCGTCAGCACGAGATATTTCCAGCCCAGCTCCGCCACCGCTTGCGCGACGCGCAGCGGTTCCATCCAGTCCACTTCCCCCTTGGGCGAGCCCGTCTTGACGTTGCAGAAGTGGCAACCGCGCGTGCACGTGTCGCCCAGGATCATGATCGTCGCGGTCCCGGCGCCCCAGCACTCGCCGATGTTCGGGCACATCGCCTCTTGGCACACCGTGTGCAGTTCCAGCCGGCGCACTTCGCCGAGCACGTGCTCGTACGACTCGCCCGACGGCAGGCGCACCTTGAGCCATTCCGGCTTGCGCTTCGGGGGTTCGGGCGTGATGAGATCGATCGTGTTCATGCGGATTCCGCGACGGGGTTCGACGGGAACGGAAGCGGCGCCCCCGGGGGGACGATCTCGCGCTCGAACGCGATGCCGAATGCGCCTTCGAGCGAGTCGAGCAGGACATCGCGCGCCTCCGCCCACGACACCTCGCGCCCGAGCTGCGCGGAGATCGACGTGACGCCGAACTGCGGCGTGCCGCACGGCGTGATCAGGCGGTCGTAGTCCAGTGCGGTGCACGCGTTGAGCGCGAGCCCGTGCAACGACGTCATGCGCTTGACGGCGATCCCGATCGCGCAGATCGCGTCGTCGCCGACGTACACGCCGCGGTGCTCGCTGCGCGGCTGCGACTCGATGCCGAACCGGTGCAGCGCGCCCGTGACCGCGGTCTCGAGCGACGACACCAGCGGCACGACCTCGCGGAACCGCTCCAGCCGGCGAATGGGATACACGACGACTTGGCCCGGGCCGTGATACGTCACGTCGCCGCCGCGTTCGATCTCGATCACGTCGACGCCGCGCGCGGCGAGCAGCGCACGCGGCATCAACACGTTCGCCTCCTTCGCGTTGCGCCCCAAGGTGATCACCGGCTCGTGTTCGACGACGAGCCACGTGTCCGGAGCCCGCCCTTCCGCGACCGCCGCGTGGAGCGCGCGTTGCAAGGCGAGCACGCCCGCGTAACGCCGGCGGCCGAGGTCGAGCAGACGCGCAGCTTGTCCCATGCCGCGTTGCAAGACCCGCGCGCCGCGCGCCGAGTTGCTGCCGCGAGCGCTAGCGGCTGCCGGAGTCGACGGAACGCAGCAGCGCGCTGACCGCGGCCTCGTCGACCGCGCGCACGTAGCGGTCGACGATCTCGCCGGGGCGCCCGATCGCGACGATGCGCCCGCGGTCCATCC
>JALZBE010000449.1 GCA_030947665.1 Vulcanimicrobiota bacterium
AGCGTCGCGACACCGACTTGCCACGGCAGCAGCAGCCGCGTGATGCGCTCGACGCCCGTGCCGGTGAAGTTCGCCACCCACACGTTCTGCGTGTTGGTGGGATCGCACACGTTCTGCACTTGCACGACCGCCATCACGGCGGCGACCAGCGCGACCGCGGGGAGTACGTGCAGCGTCGCGAGCACCGTGTACACGCCGATCCCCACCCCGTACGGGTTGAGCGGGCCGCGGTACAGCGCGAGCGGCGACAGCAGCCCGAACAGCACGACGTACGCCAGCGGCGAGCGCGGCGCGACCGCGGCGACCAGCGGCGTCACGGCCGCCTGCACCTGCGGCGTGTTCGCCGCGACGAGCAGCATGCCGATCCCGATCATGAGGATGGTCGCGGGCGCGACGTCCTCGATCCCGCGAATCCACGCCGCGATCAGCGTCTTCACCGCGTCACGCGGGCGCGTCACCAGCACGCCGTACAGCGCTGCCAGCGCGAACCCGACGATCGCATCGACGCCGAACCCGCGCAGCAGCACCAGCGGCAGCAGCGGCGTGATCAGCGCGAGCGGACCGACGCGCTTGCGCGGCGCATCCTCGGCAGCTGCGGGGATCACCTTGGTGGCGTAGTCGCGCGTCGCGCGAGCGCGCACAACAGCGTAGACCACCAGCACGACCGCCTGCACGGCGAAGATCACGAAGGCATAGCTCTGAAACGTCGTGCGGTCCACACCGAAGATCGTGCTGTAGAACTTCCACTGCGCGATGTTGAGGATGTAGCCCAGGCCGAACGCCAGCAGGAACAGCGTCGCCGACGTCGCGCGCGGCACGCCGACGGTCATCATCACCGGCAGCACGATCGTGCCGATCATGATGATCGCGCCCAGCCCCGTCACCGTCGTGAACAAGATCGCGACAACGGCGCACAGCAGCAGCGAGAGCACGAGCGGCTTGTCGCCGCCGAACTCCGCCGCGTAGGTGACCAGCGTCTCCGCGATCCCCGTCGACAGCACGACCCGGCTGAGCAGCGCGCCGAAGAACAGCGTCGCATACACCGGCGCCAGCCTGATCGCGCCGAGCGTCACGACCGCGGCCAAGTCGTGCGCGACCTTCGGATCGTCGGACGGCAGCGGGGAATGCTGGAGCGGCAGGCCGGCGAGCGCAGCCGTTGCCAAGGCCATGAGGGGCACCGCCAGCAGCGCCGGCAGCTTGCGCGCGATCATCAACCCCGCCAGCGCGAGGAAGACGATGATGATCGCAACGCCGCTCAGTGTGCCGATGGCGTCACCTCTTCCCATGGCGGGACGGTGTCGTGGCGCAAGTAGTCCTCGCGCAGGACGCCGTCGATGCGGTCGGCGCAGCGCTGCGCGTCGTTCTCCGCCACCTGGTAGCGCACGAGCACGTGCGCGAGTCCGGGTTCCATGTTCTCGTAACGCCATGCGCGCTCGTAGACCGGCACGATGTTGGTCAACGCGTCGCGCATCTCCAAGCACAGGTACTTCGCGACTGCGAGGCTGCGGTAGACTTGGTTCTGCTGGGGTTTCCCGGCGTGCGCCCGCGCGTCGTCGTAGTAGTCGTGCGCCTCACGGCCAATCTGCATGCGCCGCGCGAGCTGATCGTAACGCAGCGCAGCGAGCCGCATCACGGCGGCGGCATCCGCGTGCAGCGGCGGCTTCGCGTCCCAGAGATCGGTCATGACGCGCTCGGCGCGGTCCCGGATTCCGGCAAGGTCGAGCGCCTGCGCGCGCGCTTGCAGCCGCGCGGAAAACGGATCGGCCCAAAACAGGTAGTCGATCGGATCGGACGGCTTGGTGCGGAGCGCGTCACGAATCTGCTGCAGCGCGTCGAGGTCGCGCGCGTAGCGCGGGTCGTCGGTGCCGAAGAACGAGCGCGCGAACCTCGCGTGCCAGGTCGCGCCGTCGACGGGGTTCGATTGCCATGCGCTCGCCGCCGCGTAGGCCAACGACGGCCATGTGGCTTCGTAGAGCGTCTCGCCGTCGTCGTGCCAGACCGTCATGAACATGCCGAGGACGCTGCGGCCGCCCACGTCTTTGCCGTCTGCTATCATGCGGCCGATGTTTGCGTACGCATTCGTGAGGTCGGGGTAGATCTCGGTCCAGTTCGACGCCCCCGGCGCGGCGAATTGCTGGAACCCCGCCGCTTCGATCACGTTCATGTACGGCTTGAACGACGGTTCCGCGCCGTAGTGCCACGTCACGATGACGGTGTCGCGCGGGAGCATTTTGAGGATCGACTTGTCCTGCTGGATCGCATCGTCCCAGATCATCGGGCGCGTCCCCGTGCCCGCGAGAAACGCGGCAGCACGCGTGACGTGTTCGGCGAACACCTCCGGTGTTCGCGGCGTTCGCCCGCGGCCCAGGTCGATCGGCTCATCCGAACCCAGGTGCAGGAACGGCGTGGGCTTCGTCGCGTCGAGCACCTCGCGGATGAGCGGGCCGAGGTATGCGTACGTCTTCGGATCGCTCTCGCTCACGAGATATCCGTGGGGCAATTCGGCCAGCGGCGCAAGCTGCTCCCACTTGAGCGTCTCGTGCATGTGCGCGAAGGTCTGCTGCTCGGGGATGAGCGTCACGTAGAAGCGGCGCGCGTAGGCGGTGAGCTCGCGCAGCTGCGCAGCGGTAAACCCGTTGGGCCACGCGACGAACGGATACCGCGGGTCGACGACGACGTTTTCCATGTACGGCGACCAGCCGTTGATCTTCAGGGACGCGAGGGTGCGGATGCGCTCTTTCGCGTACCGCATCGTCGGAAACGGCCCGCGCGAGACGTCGTCCGATACGATGCGCCAGCGCATCGACTGCAAATCACCGACCTGCACGCACGGCAGCACCCAGCGCCCGTGATCGCGCACCGGAAGCTGCGCGAGCGTCACGAGCGCGTCGAACGTCGCTTCGCCCGCAGGCGGCGTGATACGGACCGCAGCTTCCGCGCCGACCGCGAGTGCATATTGCTCGCGGTCGGGCGGGCGACTGATCTCACGCCAGTCCCCCAGTACAACGTCCGCCGTGCCGGTCGCGATGAGCTGCGGTTCGGGAATGCCCAGCGCTTTCCAGCGCTCGCGCAGGAGCTCGAACCCGCCCGGATCGGTCGCTGCCGGAAAGCGAAGGGGCCGGTCGAGCGCGACCGGGTGCGCACACGGCACCGGATGCACGCCGCCGGGCTCGGGAACCACGGCGGGAAGCGTCGCCGCCGATGCGCCCGTGGTCGCAGCGATGCCGAGGAAGACCGCGACGAGGAACGATCGCACGTCCCGCGCTACACCAGGACGTGCGCCGTCTCCTCGCCGCCATTTGCTCTGCCGCCG
>JALZBE010000004.1 GCA_030947665.1 Vulcanimicrobiota bacterium
CCTTCGTGACGACCGGCGTCGGCGCGGATGTCGCGGAGCCCGGCTTGGCCGTCGCTCCGGGGCTGCCGCTGGGCACGGCGACAGACGCCGGCTGGCGGATCGGCGGCGGCGTCGACGCCGTGTCGAGCTCGGCGACGGAGAGGCGGTACTTGGTGTCCTTCTCGCCCGAGTTCCACAGCGCGAGGCCGAACTCGCCGTCGCGGTACTGCGACGCGACCTCGCGCGGCACGTCGATCTGAATGCGCGGATAGCTTTCGAGGGTCGCGTCGTGCGTCGGGAGGAGCGTGATGTAGGCGAAGGCGCGCGCCGGCAACTCACGGTTGCGCTTGCGTTTGCCCTTGCCGCTCAAGAAATTGAGGTCGGGCCCGTCCTCCGGCTTCACGATCGACAACTTTGCACCGATCGACACGGCGACCGGCGTGGGCGCGGGCTCGGGGGTCGCATCTTTCTTCGGCTTGCCTTTGGGCGACGGCGCGGCGGTAGGCTCCGGTCCCTTGGGGAACGCGATCGAGCCGCCGAATCCGCCGACTTCGGGGAGCGCCTGGAACGCCGTCGACTCGCCGTACGTGAGGATCACGCTCGACGAGGTGGACGGCGGCGTCGGGGACGCGTTGCCGCCGAAGTTCGGCGTCGCCATCGTGTTCGGCAGCCCCGACCCCGAACCGAACGAGCCGGAGCATGCGGCGACAGCTGCGCCGAGGACGACACAAGCAGCTACCGCGGTCGAAAAGCGCGCGAGATCCATTGCGCGCAAGGTTCGCGCCTTATGCCGGTGAGTCCGCCGTGCCCACGTACACTTCCGCGCCTTTGGCCAGGAACTCCGCCGACTTCTCGGCCATGCCGCGTTCGCGCTCCGCGTACTCGCGCACGTCCTGCGTGATCTTCATCGAGCAGAAATGCGGGCCGCACATCGAGCAGAAATGCGCGATCTTCGCGCCGTCGGCCGGCAGCGTCTCGTCGTGGAACTTCTGCGCGGTGTCGGGATCGAGGCTGAGATTGAACTGATCCTGCCAGCGGAACTCGAAGCGCGCTTTCGACAGCACGTCGTCGCGATGACGCGCACCGGGATGCCCTTTCGCGAGGTCGGCTGCGTGCGCGGCGAGTTTGTACGTGATGACGCCGACCTTCACGTCGTCCCGGTCCGGGAGACCGAGGTGTTCTTTGGGCGTGACGTAGCACAGCATCGCCGTGCCCATCCAGCCGATCATCGCGGCGCCGATGCCGCTCGTGATGTGGTCGTAGCCGGGCGCGATGTCGGTGACGAGCGGGCCGAGCGTGTAAAACGGCGCTTCGTGGCAGACCGCGAGCTGGCGGTCCATGTTCTCTTTGATCAGGTGCATCGGCACGTGGCCGGGGCCCTCGACCATCACTTGCACGTCGTGCTTCCATGCGATCTGCGTCAGCTCGCCCAGCGTGTCGAGCTCCGCGAACTGCGCCGCGTCGTTCGCATCGGCGGTGCAGCCCGGGCGCAACCCGTCGCCGAGCGAGAACGTCACGTCGTACGCCTTCATGATCTCGCAGATCTCGTCGAAGTGCGTATAGAGAAAATTCTCCTGATGGTGCGCGAGGCACCATTTCGCGAGGATCGAGCCGCCGCGCGACACGATCCCGGTGATGCGGTCCGCGGTCAGCGGCACGTAGCGCAGCAGCACGCCGGCGTGTACGGTGAAGTAGTCGACGCCTTGTTCCGCCTGCTCGATCAGCGTGTCGCGGTAGATCTCCCAGGTGAGCTCTTCGGCTTTGCCGTTGACTTTTTCCAGCGCTTGGTAGATCGGCACGGTACCGATTGGAACGGGCGCGTTGCGGATGATCCACTCGCGCGTCTCGTGGATGTTCTTGCCCGTCGACAAGTCCATCACGGTGTCGGCGCCCCAGCGCGCCGCCCACACCATCTTCTCGACCTCTTCCTCGATCGACGAGCCGATCGCGGAGTTGCCGATGTTGGCGTTGATCTTCACCAGGAAGTTGCGGCCGATGATCGTCGGCTCGAGCTCGAGGTGGTTGACGTTCGCCGGGATGACCGCGCGGCCGCGCGCGACCTCGCTGCGCACGAACTCGGGTTCGACGCCCTCGCGGATCGCAATGAACTCCATCTCGGGCGTGATCTCGCCGCGTCGCGCGTAGTGCATCTGCGATACGTTGCCGCCGGCTTTGGCGCGGCGGATCGCGCGCGGCGACGGAAAGCGGATCGCGTCGAGCTCGTGCATCGCCTCGCGGCCCAGGCGATAGACCGACGACGCTTTCGCGAGCATTTCGGTGTCGGCGCGGCGCGCGATCCACGGCTCGCGGATCGGTGCGATGCCGCCGCGCACGTCGATGCCGACGTCGGGATCGGTGAACGGCCCCGACGTGTCGGTGACCGTGTGCGTGGTGCCGTCGCTGAGCGCGATCGTGCGGAACGGGACGCGGATCGTCGGATCGCTGCCGATCGCGTAGACTTTCGCCGAGTTCGGGAACGGCTCGCGTGACAAGACGTCGTTGGACGGCGGTAGCATGGTGGCCATGCGTGCACTCCTCTTCGCCGGTATGATCCGGATCAGGTGGTAACGGTCGACGGCCTGCCGCACGTCCTCTCAGCCCGGCTCTTTCGGGCTCCCGTAGCGTACTGACGACGTTATGCCGAAGACGCCCTGGTGTCAAGGACGAACCGCGCGCTGCTGCTGGTCGCGCTCGCCCAGCTCGCGATCGGCGCCGCGGCGGTCTTCGCGCGCTTCGCCCTGGCCTCGTCGGGGCCGCTCGCGGTCAGCGCCGCCCGGCTGACGCTCGCGGTCGTCCCGCTCCTGATCCTCGCGGCGTTGCGCGGACGGCTGCGGGCGATCCACATGCCGACCGAACGGCGTCTCGTCCTCGCGGGCATGCTGCTGGCGCTGCACTTCGCGACGTGGATCGGCTCGCTGGATTTCGCGTCGGTCGCGATCTCGACGCTGCTCGTGTGCACGACGCCGGTGTGGACGGAAATCTACGCGGTGCTCCGCCGGCGGCGGGTCGAGCCGTACGCGGCCGCAAGCGTGCTCGGCGCACTGGCGGGCGTCGCGATCGTCGTCGGTGCACCGGACCGTGCGAACACGCCGCTGGGGATCGCGCTTGCGCTCGCCGGCGCGGTCACGATCGCCGCGTACCTGCTCGTCGTGCGCGGGACCGATGCGCGCTACGATACGCTCGCGGTCACGTCACGGACGTACGCGTACGCCGCCGTGCTGCTGACCGCGGCGAGCCTGATCGCGCACGATCATCTTCCGCCGGCCGGCGACGTGCGCGCGTGGAGCGGGATCGTCGCGATGGCTTTGCTGTCGCAACTGTTCGGGCACACCGCGCTCAACGCCGCGGTACGCGTGCTGAGTGCGACGTTCGTATCGACGATGACGTTGCTGGAGCCGGTGATCGCCGCGGTGCTCGCCGCGTGGCTTTTCAGCGAACGCCTCGGCCCGGCAACGGCGATCGGCGCCGTCGTGATCCTGGCAGCGATCGCCGTCGCCATCCGCGATGAGCGGGGCGAGGCTCGGGCCGAAGAGTGAACCCAAGGCACCCGGCAACGGCTCGAGGAACGTATCAGATGTTTCGCATTGCCGCGGAAAGCAGCGCACGCAGTTTTCCAGCGTCGCTCGGCTTGCGAACGGAGACGACGAGAACATAGTTGTTCTTGTGGTCGGCGAGCGTACCGGGCCTGGCATAGCGTGTATTATTCGGCCTTTGTAACGCTGGGGAAGCTGCGGCCGCGGAAGCCGAATGAAAGTCCATTATTTGTAGACTGGCGTTGGTGTCCGGGCCAATGTAATAGCAACTATATTGAGTCATTCCGCCGACGGTAACCGGCTCCGGCGGCGCGTGTGCTTGTACCGGTGATCCGAGGATTGATTGCACTGTGGATGCAGGCAATACTTGGCAAGGACTCGGGTTTGCGGCGCTGCTGGGGCCGAGCGTAGCGATGAGCATTCCGGCGGTCGCGGCCAGCGTTGCGACGGCGAGCGGTATCTTCTTGCGCATTCGAAAATCCTTTGGATAGAGGGCGGCATTGAGCGAAGTAATTGCTTAAGATGAGCCTTAATGCGGAATTATTTTCTTGAACATGTCGTTGATTGGTCCGGCATTGAGATGCTTTACCTCGCAATCCCAGGTGATGGTTCCTGAAGAGACTTTACTGCTCGCGGGCATGGCGGAAGCGGCGACGTCCGCGGCGGACGGCGACCCTTCCGGTGAAGGCGCCGGCGATGGTGAATCGGCGGCAACGGGATCTGGCGAAGGCGAAGCTTGGGTAGCGGCTGCGGACCCTAAGGCAGAAAGTTTTTCGTTGATGGCAGCCATCGGCTCCATAAAATTGTCAAACTTTGCTTCGCCGTGCGCGCCGTTGTTGCGGATCGCGATCGCGATGTGCGATTGGGGAGTCTCGGAGATCAAGGTCTTATGGTCAGGCTGGGCGCCGGCGAACGCGAGCATGATCGGCCCCATTTGCGCATTCATTGCACCGGCCAGCTGCTGTTCTTCCGTTCGCTGACCGAGATTGTACACGTCATCCTTGGTATACTCCGGTACCTTGATCGACGCCATATCCAACTGCCCGTCGCTTTCGGCAATCATCTGGTAACCGGTGATCAGCCCCTGCCCCGGCGGACTTATGGTGCACTGGCCAACGGCAAAATCGTGGTCCATGGTCATGGCTCCCGAAATCGAGATATGGCCCGTGCCGCCCGCCTTGCCGGAGCCACCCGACTGCGAGCTGCACGCGCATACTGCTATGGCGATTGCCGCCGACGCGAGGATTGCCGGCGCTCTATCCATGAATAAATGCATGAGCTTCAGAGTTTTGCCAGCGCGGCCGCGAGCAGCTTTTGCCCTGCGGCGTAGTCAAACGCCGTTCCACCCTTCAACACCGCGGTCAATACAAATACGTCTCCCTTGATACTCGGGCTCTCTTTGTGGCGCTTCCCGTAGAATTGGTCAAACTGTACCAGTTTCTCATGCGGCCCCCACGTGAGGGTCACTTTTGCACCTGTGCTTCCGTTTGGAAGGCCGTAGGTACAATTCGAAATTGTCGTGCCGTTTCTGACGGTTGGCGCAAACGAGCCGAGACTCTGCACAACTACCGGCGCGCCGACGATCGCGCGCACCTCCGCCAATGGCACAATCGAACAGGCTGCGCGCGTCGCCGCCGTCGCGGGCACCGCCGCGGCACATGCGAGAACGATAACTCCGATCGAGACGCGGAGAACATGTGGGGCTATCATTTCGGTACCTTCCTTATCCAATTTACGCGCATTTCTGGCTACAAGCCGTGATCTGCAACGAGAGTCGGCGTGCGTTCCGCCGTCGTTCCCGCGACTTCGTACGCCTTTGTTCGATGCGCGGCATACGGTCCGAACCGAGCTCTACCTCGAAGTTCGGCCGGGATATTCGCCGCTTAAAGTCCCCCCATCGCGGCGTCGAAGAGCTGCTTTGAAAGGGCTGGATCGGACACGGATCGATGATGACCTGTGGCGGCCATTTTCGTGGCGACGCGTACCATGAGCACCGTATTGCCCTTGCTGCCCATGGCCGAGCCCTCGCCGCCCAAGCGTGCGCGAGCGCGCGCGAGGTCGGATTCGGCTGAAGCCGCGTTCGAATACGTTCGGATGAGGATGACGCCGTTGTTGGCCCCCAAAAATTGGCAACTCGAACCTGCAACGCCCCCGCGCTCGCCGACACCGCCGTCGACGATCTGCACCGCTCCGAGGATGCTGCGCACTTTCGCCGCCGGAACGAGCGAACAGGCGCGCCGGCCTTCGGCGCCCGCTGGCACCGTGGCAAAAAGGGTGAGCGCGGCGATGAGCGAGATACCGCATGCGGCCAACCGACGATGTTTCATGTGATTTGCTCCGGTTCGTACGATATGAGCATTCTTGTGTACTGGTCATCCGCGACTCCGCTGTTGCGAATGGAAGTCACCCGCGGCCCGAGTCGCCTACGCCGGCACCGCGCACGAGATTGCGTGCTCGACGACGATCGCTATGGAATGACGACCACCGTTCCAATCATATTCTCCGTGTCGTCGTGAAAGATGCAGTGGTACGTGAACGTCCCAAGCGTGGTAAACTTCAGCGCAAAGCTGGCGCCGGGCGGCAACACGCCGGAGTTCACCAGCGTCGAGCCGTCGTAGACGGTCCCGCCGCTCGGCGGGGCGAAGGGATTCAAGGTCGGGAACGGTGCGCCGGCGGGTGCCACCGTAACGGTGTGCGGCTCGTTGTTCGATTGATTCGTCCACGTTACGGTGTCGCCGGCGTGCACGGTCACCGACGTCGCGGTGACATCCGGTGCATCGAGGAAACGCAAGATGGTCACCGCGGACGGCATCCCCATCGCCAAGCCGGGGGTCATCCCCGCCGCGAGATGCTTCCCACCCGCCGGGTAGGGGAATTGCGCGAGCGCGCTCGTCCCGAGCGCGAGGTCGGCCGACTGCGCCGCAGCCGCGCCCGCGAGCGCCGCATTGTTGCTCGCCGGATACGGCGCGCCCGCGGGCTGCACGACGATCGTGCCCGTCATGCCGCCGTGAAGCAAGCACGCGAACGTGTAGGTGCCCGGCGTCGGAAACGTGACGCTGTACGATTTCCCGAGCAGCTGAAATCCCGAGCTCGTGTATGCACTGCCGTCGTAGGTTGAGCCGCCCGCAGGCACCGGGGCCGCCGGATCGTTCGGCGGCGGCAGCGCCGGTCGCGGTCCAAGGAGCGTTACCGTGTGCGGTTCGCCGGACGGGAACTTCCACGTGACGGTATCGCCGGCGTCGATGGTAAGCGTACTCGGGTAGAAGCGCAGCGCTTGCATCGCTTCCATGTTCATCGAACCGCCGGCCGTGATCGTGAAGTTTCCGGGCCCCGTTGCAAAAGGCGGCGGCGATGCAGCGCCGTTATTGCAGGCCGCGAGGGCGAGCAGCGAAGCGGACGCGACCAGACACGTGATTTCCTTACGAACCATCATGTGAGCCTCCAGGATGATGCCGGGCGAACGCGAGCCACGGTGCGGGTGCAGGTGTGTGACACGGCGACTTCAGCGGCGCAGAAAGTGGGTAATGGCAACGGTGTAGGCGTCTTTTGCCTTGTCGTAGTGCACGGCGTAGCGCGTCGGATACCATCCGTGCTGCCGAACCGACGCCGGCTGCGGGTACGCGGCTTCGGTGTCGGCGTTCTGCTGGAGCCACGCTTTGGTGAACATCACCTCGAAGAACGCGACCTCGCCGTGCCAGTATCCGATGATCGGCGTGATCGCGAACTTGCCATGGTTGAACTCCGGCTGCGAGGCCGGGATCACGTGCATCCCCATCATCGGTACGAAGCCGGGGGCCACGATCGAGCCGGGCGGAAGGTTCGCTTTTGCGGGCTGGACCTTGCCGGAAGCGGCACCAGGAACGATCGAATGCCGGACGTCTTCATCGATCGTGAAGAAATGCAAATCGAAGTGCGGGACATCGTAGACGTGCGCGGGATCGTGTCCCATTGGGTGCCACTGGAGATTCGCGCTACGGACGAGCCCCGCATTCTCCAGAGGATAGATTGCCTCGGCGTGCTTCGTCGGCAAAGCCTTCAACAATCGGGCGGGGATGACGAGGCTAATCGCCGTCGGGCGACGCGCCGCATCGCGCTCGATCAACGGTGTTGCCCCCGTGTCGGTCCACGGAATCGGGGCGCCCATATCGGGAGCCGTCGCAGCGCCTACCGGCGGCGTGAGCAGCATCACACCCAGACATGCGGCGATTACTGTGGCCTGCGATCGAACCATCGGTTTTTCCTCGTCGTGCGGGATTGTGAACAGATCGTCTTTGAAAGCAATCCGGGTCGGCCCCGGGTCCCCGGCGAGTCTAGTCGGTGACGCGTCCGAATTCTGTCCGATTCGGACGATCTTTGCGGGACGGCGGAAACGTATCGAGACGCCGCTCGATGAAGGCCGTTACGTCGGAAAGCACGGCGACGTAGCACTCTTCATGATGAGCGAGGTGCTTCACGATGCCGCGCCACGAGCTCGGCGCGCCCTCGCACGGTTCGCGCCACAATTCGACGAGGAAGAGGTGCCTAGTGCGAGGCGTCGGCCGGATCACGCTCGAGAACGTACGCCGTGCCCGTCCGATCCGCGTCCGAATCCGCGGCCCCGGCTGCTCGGATCCGACGATTGAATGGGAGCTCTCGGTACGCGGCGCGCCACGGTCCGTCGGGGATCTTTGCCAACCTTTTCTCGTAGAGTTCGAGCGCGCGTTCGAGCGCGCGGCGGAAGTCGATCTCGAGTCCCGCGGCCTGGTACGCGCTCGCGGCGCTCCAGAGCACATTCTGCGGAAACATGACGGAGTCGAGCGCTCCGGGCGAGAGGGCCTCGATCTCGCGCGCGATCGCACACGCCGCGGCTAGGTCCCCCGCCCTGACATAGGTGAGCCCCATATCAGCCAGGTCTGAGCCGATGTCCATCGGGGCCATCCGTCGCCGTTGCGCGAGCGCCTCCTCCGAGTGCATCCGGGCCGAGACAACCTGTCCCAGCTCTCGTTCCGCCGCGCCGATGTTTCCGAGCGCCGCGCATTCGAGCTGCGGCTGGCCCAACCGGTTCGCGAGTTCGGCGCCCTTGCGCGATAAGCGAAGCGCCGTCTGGAAGCGTCCCTGCAGATAGGCGACCATACCGAGATTGATCGCGCAGACGGTGAGCCCGCGCAAGTCGTTCACGCTCAGAAAGACACTTCGCGCTCGTTTGAGGGCCGCCAGTGCTTCGGAGTAATCGCCCACCTTGAGATAGAGGAGGCTGGCGTTGAGCGAGACGATCGCTCCTCCAAGCGGTTTGTTGAGGCCTTCGTAGATCGCGGCTGCGTTTGCGTACGTGCGCGTCGCCTCCGCGACGGCAAACCGGCGTCCGGAGTTGTTGCCGAGTCGAAAGAGAAACTCAGCCTCTCCTTCGCGGTCGCCGATCGTTCGGCAGAGCGCGAGCCCGCGTTCCGCCAGGATGCGTGCGCGTTCATAGTCGGCCGACATATGGGCCGCGAGGGCCGACGCGCCCAGGGCACGGACGATCGACGCTTCATTACCTGAGGATTCGGCAATTGCCGTCCCCTCTTCGAGGGCGGCCTGCGACTCGGCCGGTTCGGCTCGCAGCGTCGAGATATCCGCGACCAAACAGAGGCTGCGGACGGTGCCGTCCGCATCGTCCACGGCCTTATACAACGCCAACGCCTCTCGCGCGCTGCACAGAGCCTCATCGTATCGTCCGAGCGAGGTCATCAGGGCGGCATGACATTCGCTGCTGAATGCGGTCCAATATGTATGCTCACTGCCCGCGGCGCGCGCACGGAGAACGTCGATCCAGTGCTGCTGCCCGGTCACATCGTCGACGGCGCGCGCGTATAACAGGCGGCGGCGCATGCATTCGAAGACAGCGTTTCCGTCTTGGCGTGTTTCCGATAGGCGTTCGAGCGCTTCGAGATCGGTGAGTTGTTCCGCGCGGCGCCCGGCGCGGCCGTGCATGGTTTCCCGTAGGGCTAGGACCTCGTAACGGAGCGCAGGATCGGTCGTGATGTCCGCGGCACGGCACACCGCCTGCAACGCTTCACCCTCGGCGTATAGCCTGAGCGCCTGCCGCGCCGACGCGCAGAAGTATCGAGCAGCCTTCTCGGACTCACCGCCTTCGTCGAAATGCCGCGCCAAGTCCGTAACGAGCGCGTCGAGATCCTGAGCGTAGAACTTTTCAAGCACGAAGCCGATCCGGCGATGCTGACGGCGGCGCACGTTCGCGGGAAGTTGCGCGTAAAACTGAGAGCGGATGAGGTCGTGCGAGAACACGAATTCATCGCTTCGCGCCGCTTCGGAACCAGGTTCCCGGATGAGCCGCATGTCCAGCAACTCATCCATACATCGCACCGCGTCGGCCTCCGACGTACCGGCCGCGGCAGCGATGATCTCGATGGTGAATGCGCGTCCCACCACGGACGCGATTCCGGCCAACGACTGCGCCTCGGGCGAAAGACTGGCGATCCGAGCGTGAATCGAGGCCTCGAGACTGGGTGAAAGAAGCGTCTGCGGCGACGCGCCCGGCGCGGCGAGCCATTCACGAATGATCTCGTTCAGAAAAAATGGGTTACCGCTGCACAACTCGTGGGCACGTTTTGCAAACGGCGCGCTGTGCGCGTCGCCGAGTACGGCGGCAAGCAACACGTTCACGTCCGCCTCATCGATGCCGCCGAGCGGGACGTTGACCAGGGAGCCGCCGTGCCGCAGCATGTCCCGTAGCGCGCGGAGGCGCTTCGCGGCATCCGTGTCGTCATCGCG
Organism: Vulcanimicrobiota bacterium; assembly: GCA_030947665.1. Lineage (GTDB taxonomy): Bacteria > Vulcanimicrobiota > Vulcanimicrobiia > Vulcanimicrobiales > Vulcanimicrobiaceae > Vulcanimicrobium. The sequence goes on from JALZBE010000004.1 coordinate 10,263, forward strand.
AAAGGTCACCACGACCAGGATCGGGTGATTGCGCGCCCGGCGCGCGAGGTAGCCGAGCAGATCGACCGTCGCAGGTCCCGCCCAGTGGATATCCTCGAGGATGAGAACGAGCGGGCGCACGCGCGAGAGCGCTTCGAAGCACCGCCAGACAGCCTCGAAGAGCCGGTCCCGTTGCCGATCCGGCTGCAACGCAGGTAGGCGCGGCAGCGCCACATCGAGATCGCGGAGATCGGGTACGACTTCGGCCGCGGCTGCGAGCCACATGCGGTTGAGCGCCAGCGCTCCAATCGACGGCAACGCGATTTGAAGCGCATCGGCGATAGCCCGATAGGGACGCGTCTCCGGAAACGTCGCCGAACCGGCGAGGACTTGTCCGCCCCGCGATGTCGCGACCTTCGCGAATTCGCCGGCCAGACGCGACTTGCCGATACCCGCCTCACCCGTAACCGTCGCAACCGCGCCAAAACCACGCATCGCGCGCAACCAACTTTGGCGTAGCCGCGCCAACTCACCGTCCCGTCCGACAAATGGCAGCACCGCCGCACCAGAAGCTCGGGTCGCGGCGGATATCGCCGTCGCCGATCCGCGTTCCGCGTTGCGTACGATAGACTCGTAGGTTGCGACCGTCTCAGGCATCGGCTCGACGTTCAGATCGCGCCGTAGTCGCTCGGCGAAGGCCTCGTACTCTTGCAGCGCGCCGGCGCGATCGCCCACCGCCTGACGCAAGGAGATCAGCCGGCGAAGCGCGTCCTCGCGCCAGGGATCGTGGGCCAGCAGAGCCTTCCCGGCAGCGATCGCCTCGACGTATTTGCCGCTGGCCGCGTGCCGCTCCGCCAAGCGCTCCAGATTTGCCGCTTGCATCGTTCGTAAGCGCTCACGTTCCGGGATGACCCACTCGTCATAGGTGGCCGGGAGCAAATCACCGCGGTACAGACGAGCCGCGTCGGCGGCTCCTTCGTCCGTCGCGCTCAACCGTTCGAATTCAACGACGTCGACGGCACATGCAAACTGAGGGTTCCAGCGCAGCGTGCGATTGTCGGCCAAGATCGCAGCCTCGGAAGTACGCGACGGGAGCGCGCGCAGAATGAGGGCGACATGCCGGCGCAAATTGGCACGCGCGCGAGCCTCGTCTTCGTCGGGCCAGAAAAGAAACGCGACGTCGTCCCGTCCGACCGAACGATCCTGATGCATGATCAGATAAGCGAGCAGCGAGGCCGCTCTTGCCGGAGCCGAAAATTTCAGCGGCGACCCGCGATCGATCAGCTCCAATCCTCCGAAGAGGCGGATCTCCAATGCCGACGGCTTCGCTGGATCGTCCGACGCCAAACCTCACCTCAGGGTCGCGACCCTTTCCGCAACGTTCGCGCGGGGTCCTTATCGCAGCGTTCTGAACGCGACGTGCTTGGCGTCAGGCGAGGTGGTGAGCGTGGGCGAGCAACATACCACCGAGCATGAGGCCGGCGGCGACGAGGCCGGCGGCAAACCGGCGGAGTGACGATCGAACGACCATCGTTGTGCTCCGGTTGACGAGATTCACATCCCCTATACGGCGCTCGCTCGCGCGGGTTTCACGGTCGAATCGTTCGGCGAGCGCGCGGCGAGAGGAAACCTCGCGCGTGCCGGGCGACCTAGCGCCATGCAACCCAATCCGGAGCGCGTGCGGATCGAGGCCGCTGCGGCGCGCACCGAGCATTGGCGGCGCTGGGGACCGTATCTCAGCGACCGCCAGTGGGGCACCGTTCGCGAGGATTACAGTGTCGACGGCAACGCGTGGGACTACTTTCCGTTCGAGATGGCGCGGCTGCGCGCGTATCGCTGGGGCGAGGACGGCATCCTCGGCATCTCCGACAACCACCAGCGGCTCTGCTTCGCGCCCGCCTTCTGGAACGAGCACGACGAGATCATCAAGGAGCGCTTCTACGGGCTCGGCGGCCCGCAAGGCAATCACGGTGAGGACGTCAAGGAATACTGGTGGTACCTCGACGCCGTTCCGTCGCAGGCGTACCTCAAGGCGCTGTACCGCTATCCGCAGCGCGCCTTTCCGTACCGGCAGCTGCGCGAGGAAAACAACGCCCGCGGGCGCGGCGGGCGCGAGTACGAGCTGGTCGATACCGGGATATTCGCAGACGACGCGTACTTCGACATCGTCGTCGAGTACGCCAAGCGCGCCGTCGACGACGTGCTCGTACGCATCACCGCGACCAACCGCGGGCACGCGAGCGCGCCGCTGCACCTGCTGCCGCAGCTGTGGTTTCGCAACGAGTGGTCGTGGCGCGCGGGCACGTCGAAGCCGTCCATCCGGGACGCCGGCCCGGCGGCGCACGTCCTGCTCGCGGAGCACGCAACGCTCGGCAAGCGCTGGATCTTCACCGACGGCGGCGCAGCGGAACATCTCTTCACCGAAAACGAGACTGATTTCGAGCGTGCATTCGGCGTGCGGTCTCCATCGCCGTATGTCAAGAGCGGGATCGACCGTGCCGTGCGCGGTGAGGATCGCAACGGGCTGAACCCGGCGCGGACCGGCTCCAAGTGCGCACTGCACTATCGCTGGCTGATCGAGCCCGGCGCGTCGCGCACCGTGAGGCTGCGCATTGCCGACAACCCCGGCGCCGGCGGCATCGACGCAGATTTCGACGCGACGTTCGACCAGCGCATCGACGAAGCTGACCGGTTTTACGCGGCGCTCGCGCGGGGCCCGATGAACGAGGAAGCTGCGACGATCCAACGCCGCGCGTTCGCGGGGATGATCTGGTCGAAGCAATTTTACAACTACGTCGTGCGTGACTGGCTCGACGGCGACCCAGCCACGCCGCCGCCGCCGGCGCAACGCGAGCACGGCCGCAACGCAGGCTGGAAACACGTCTATAACGACGACATCCTCTCCATGCCGGATACGTGGGAGTATCCGTGGTTCGCAGCGTGGGACCTCGCCTTCCACGTCATCACGCTCGGATTGATCGATCCGGATTTCGCGAAGCGCCAGCTCGTGCAGCTCACGCGCGAGTGGTACATGCATCCCAGCGGCCAGCTTCCCGCTTACGAGTGGGACTTCGACGACGTCAACCCGCCGGTGCACGCGTGGGCCGCGCTGCGGCTGTACCGCATCGAGGCCAAGCGAAACGGCGGTGCGGGCGACGTGAAATTCCTCGAGCGCATCTTTCAGAAGCTGCTGATGAATTTCACCTGGTGGGTGAACCGCAAGGATGTCGCCGGCCGTAACGTGTTCCAGGGCGGGTTCCTGGGCCTGGACAACGTCGGCCCGTTCGACCGCAACGCGATGCTCGAGCAGGGTGCCTACCTCGCGCAGAGCGACGGCACGTCGTGGATGGGCGTGTACGCGCTCACCATGCTCGCGATCGCGATCGAGCTCGCCGCCCACGACTCGTCGTACGAAGACGTCGCGTCAAAGTTCTTCGAACACTTCCTCATCATCGCCGATGCGATGAACTCGCTGCGCCCGGACGAATACGGGCTGTGGGATCCGGGTGACGAGTTCTACTACGACCAGCTCTACCTGCCCGACGGCGAGCGCATCCCGCTCAAAGTGCGCAGCATCGTCGGCATCGTGCCGCTGTTCGCCGTCGAACCGATCGACGCGGCGATGCTCGACGCATTGCCGCGCGTGCGCAAACGCATCGAGTGGTTTTTGGCGAACCGGCCGGAGCTTGCGGAGAACGTCGCGCGGATCGACATCGGCGGCAGGCACGACCGGCGGTTGCTCGCAATCGTCAACCCCGATCGCCTGCGCACCATCCTGCGCCGCGTATTCGACGAAAACGAGTTTCTCTCTCCGCACGGTATTCGCATGTTGTCCCGGTACCACGCGGACCATCCGTACGTCGTCTGCGTCGCGGGACGCGAGTTCCGGTGCGACTACGAGCCGGCCGAATCGACCACCGGGCTCTTCGGCGGCAACTCGAACTGGCGCGGCCCCGTGTGGTTTCCGCTGAACTACCTGCTGATCGAGTCGCTGCAGAAGTTCCATCACTACCTGGGCGACGAGTACACGATCGAGTTCCCGACGGGATCGGGCCGCATGCTCACACTCTGGGACATCTCGCAAGAGCTCGCGGGCAGGCTCGTCGGCATCTTCCGTCGCGACGCGCACGGCCGCCGCCCGTTCAACGGTGACGTCGCGCTCTTTCAAACCGATCCGCACTGGCGCGATCAGATTCTGTTCCACGAGTATTTCAACGGGGACACCGGCGAGGGTCTCGGCGCCTCGCACCAAACCGGCTGGACGGGGCTGGTGGCGAAGCTGATCGACCAGCTCGCGGCATACAGCGACGTCACGATCGTCGCGCACCCTTCGACAGGCTCAGGGTGACCGGTCGGCCGAAGCACCATGAGTGCGTTACGATCTCGCGGTCATCGGCTCCGGGCAAGGTGGGGTTCCGCTTGCGCTCGACTTCGCAAAGCGCGGCAAACGGGTTGTGCTCTTCGAGCGCGGCGAGCTCGGCGGGTGCTGCGTCAACGTGGGCTGCACGCCCTCCAAGGCCTTTCTCGCGTCGGCGCACATGGCCGGTCGCGCGCGGCGCGCGAGCGACGTGCACGTGCACTGCGACGTGCGGGTCGACGTGCCGGCGGTCATGGAGCGCGTGCGCGGGATCGTCGGCGAGTGGCGTTCCGGAATCGAGGACCACTTCAAGCAAAGTTCGTGCGAGCTCGTGCGTGCGGAGGCGTCGTTCGATGCGCCGCACGTGCTGCGCGCGAACGGAACGACGTACGCCGCTGACGTCGTCGTGCTCGACACGGGAACTCGCGCGAACATTCCGCCGCTCGACGGACTGGCCGGGACGCCGTATCTCACCAACGAGAACTTCTTTCTTCAGCCGGCGCTCCCGCGGACGCTGATCGTGCTGGGCGCTGGCTACGTCGGGCTGGAACTCGGCCAGGGCGCGGCGCGGCTCGGCAGCGACGTCACGGTCGTTACGCCGGACGACCGGATCGTCGCGCGCGAAGAGCTCGACGCGTGCAGCGTGCTCACGAAGTCGTTCGCGCGCGACGGCATCCGTACGCTGCTGAACCATCGCGCGACCAAGGTCGCATACGATGCGGGCACCTTCACCGTGACGCTCGATGACGGAACGGAACTCAACGGCGACGGTCTGCTCGTCGCCGTCGGACGCAGCGCGAACATTCCGCACGGCACGACGGACCGCGCGGGCATCGCACTCGACGAGCGCGGGTTCCTCGCATGCGACGAGCACCTGCAAACGTCGGTCGCGGGACATTATGCGCTGGGCGACGTCGCGGGACAGCCGCAGTTTACGCACGTCGCGTGGGAAGACTTCCGCCGGCTGCGCTCGATCATCGAGGGCGACCTATCGCGCACGCGCTCCGACCGCGCGCTCGGCTACGCGATGTACACCGAGCCGCAGATCGGCCGGGCGGGGATCACCGCCGATCAGGCGCAGGAGCGAGGGCTCGCGCACCGCGTGGTCACGCTCCAGCTCAGCGACGTGGCGCGCGGACCCGAGTGGGGGCTGGAGGACGGCTTCTTCCGCCTCGTCGTGGACGCGAACGACGACACGATCCTCGGCGCCACGTTCGTGGGGTATGAGGCCGGGGAATTGATTCACGTGATCATCGCTCACATGGAAGCCGGCTCGACGTGGCGCGTGCTGGAGCGCTCGGTCCACATCCACCCGACCTTCGGTGAAGGGTTGCCGTCGCTCGCTCGGCTCCTGCTGTGATCGCAGCCGCCCGCATCGCGGCGATCGAGCACGGGACGGAAGGCGATCCGTTCGGCGTCCTGGGCCCGCACGAGCTCGGCACCGGAACCGTCGTGCGTGCGTTCGTCCCCGGCGCGCGCGCGCTCGCCGTCGTCGACGAACACGATCGCGTTCTGGCTCGAGCCGAGCCCGCCGGCGAGCACGGCCTCTTCGAAGCCTACATCCTCAGCGTGCCGCCGCGTTACCGGCTGCGCGTCACGCACGCGAGCGGGACCACGCGCACGCTCGACGACGCGTACCGCTTCGGACCGCTGCTCGGCGAGCTCGATGCGTGGCTGTTCGCGCAGGGCAACCACCTCGAGCTCTACCGCGTCCTGGGCGCGCACCCGCACGAGATCGACGGCGTGCGCGGAACGCGCTTTGCGGTGTGGGCGCCGAACGCGACGCGCGTGAGCGTGGCCGGCGACTGGAACGACTGGGACGGGCGCGTGCACCCGATGCGCTTGCGGCGCGAAGCGGGCGTTTGGGAGCTCTTCGTGCCCGGTGTCGAACCGGGTGCGCGCTACAAGTACGAACTGCTCGGATCCAACGGTGATCTGCTCCCGCTGCGCGCCGATCCGTTCGCGTTCCGCAGCGAGATGCGCCCCGCGAACGCCTCGGTCGTCGTCGCGCCGTCCGAATTCGTTTGGAACGACGACGCGTGGTTGAACGCGCGCGCCGACAAGCAGCGGCGCGACGCGCCGGTCCACATCTACGAAGTCCACCTCGGCTCGTGGAAACGGATCCCCGAGCAAGGCGATCGCTTCCTGACGTATCGCGAGCTCGCCGAGCAGTTGATCCCGTACGTTGCCGACTTCGGCTTCACGCACATCGAGCTGCTGCCCGTAACGGAGCACCCGTTCGACTTGAGCTGGGGCTATCAGACGACCGGATGGTTTGCGCCGACCAGCCGCTTCGGCACGCCGGACGACTTTCGCGCGTTCGTCGACGCCGCGCACAGCGCCGGGATCGGCGTGATCCTCGACTGGATTCCCGGTCATTTCCCGACCGATGCGCACGGCCTGGGCACGTTCGACGGCACCCCGCTTTACGAGCACGCGGACCCGCGCGAAGGCTTCCACCGCGAGTGGGGGACGTACGTGTTCAATCTCGCGCGCAACGAGGTAGCGAACTTCCTGATCGCGTCGGCGCTGTACTGGCTACGCGAGTTCCACATCGACGGGCTGCGGGTCGACGCCGTCGCGTCGATCCTGTATCGCGACTACTCACGCAAGGACGGCGAGTGGATCCCCAACCGTTACGGCGGGCGCGAGAACTTCGAAGCGGTCGCCTTCCTCCAGCGTCTCAACACGACGGTGTACGGCGAGGTGCCGGGCATCGCGACGTTCGCCGAGGAGTCGACGGCATGGCCCGGCGTCACACTGCCGGTCGAATTCGGCGGTCTCGGTTTCGGCTACAAGTGGAACATGGGCTGGATGCACGACACGCTGCGCTTCTTTGAACGCGACCCGCTGTTTCGCGGCCACCACATGAACGAAATCACGTTTGGGCTCGTGTACGCGTTCAGCGAGAACTTCGTGTTGCCGTTCTCGCACGACGAGGTCGTGCACGGAAAGCGTTCGTTGCTGGGCCGCATGCCGGGCGGCGAGGCCGAGCAGTTCGCGAGCCTGCGCCAACTCTACGCGCTGATGTGGGCGCACCCGGGCAAGAAGCTGCTCTTCGCGGGCGGCGAGTTCGCCCAGCGCGGTGAGTGGCGCGCTCAGGCGTCGCTGGACTGGCACGTCGTGCACGGCAACCACGCCGGCGTGCACCAGCTGGTGCGCGATCTCAACCGCATGTCGCGCGAGCACGGTGCCCTCCATCAGCGCGACTGCGACCCCGCCGGTTTCGAATGGATCGCCTACGACGACGCACGCAACGGCGTGCTGGCGTTCATCCGCTGGGATGCCGCACGCGAGGGGCACGTCGTGTGCGTCTGCAACGTCAGCGGTGTGCGCCACGACGGTTACCGCGTCGGCGTCCCACGCGGCGGGCGCTACGCCGAGCTGCTCAACACCGACGCATCCGCGTACGGCGGCAAGAACCTGGGTAACGGGGGCTCCGTGACCGCGACCGACCGTCCTGCGCACGGGCGCCCGTTCTCCGTTTCCTTGACGCTCCCGCCGCTGTCGACGATCTGGCTCGCACCATGACGGGGTCACGCTCCGCGTGAACGGGGCGCGGCCCCGCGTCGAGCCGGGTCTGCCGTACCCGTTGGGCGCGACGTGGGACGGCAAGGGCGTGAACTTCGCGCTGTTCAGCGCGAACGCGGAAAAAGTGGAGCTCTGCACGTTCGACGCGCGCGGCCGGCGCGAGCTCGGGCGCATCGCGCTCCCCGAATATACCGATGAGGTGTGGCACGGGTATCTGCCCGACGCACGGCCCGGCATGCTATACGGATACCGTGTGTACGGTCCGTACGAGCCCGAGCGCGGCCACCGCTTCAACCACCACAAGCTGCTGCTCGATCCGTACGCGAAGGCGCTGGCGGGCAAACTTCGCTGGACCGACGCGCAATACGGATATCGCATCGGTTCGCAGCGCGACGACCTTTCGTTCGACCGGCGTGACAACGCGAGCGCGATGCAAAAATGCGTGGTCATCGAGAGCGCGTTCACGTGGGGCGAGGATCATCGGCCGGCGGTTCCGTGGATGGAGACGGTCTTCTACGAGGTGCACGTCAAAGGGTTTACGGTCCAGCACCCGCGCGTGCAGCCCGCGTTGCGCGGAACGTTCGCGGGACTGGCGGCGCCGGCGATCATCGCGTACCTCGAACAGCTCGGCGTCACCACGCTGGAATTGCTCCCGGTGCAGGCGTTCGTGGACGACCGGCGGCTGGTCGAGCACAAGCTGCGCAACTACTGGGGCTACAACTCGATCGGCTTCTTCGCGCCCGAGCCTCGCTATCTCCAAGGAGATCCCAACGAGTTCAAGACGATGGTCAAGCAC
>JALZBE010000071.1 GCA_030947665.1 Vulcanimicrobiota bacterium
GCTCATAACCGTTCGCGCAAATACTCCGCCAGGGCGTCGTCGGACACCCGGTCCTGTTTCATGCTGTCGCGGTCACGCACGGTCACCGTGTCGTCGCCCAGCGTTTCGTAGTCGATCATGATGCAGAACGGCGTGCCGATCTCGTCCTGGCGGCGGTAGAGCTGGCCGACGTTGCCTTCGTCGTACTGCGTGCGGAAATCCGGGCGCAGCGCGCGTTCGATGGCGTGGGCGCGCTCGACGAGGTCGGGCTTGTTGCGCGCGAGCGGGAACACGCCGACCTGCACCGGCGCGATCTTCGGGTGGAAGCGCAGCACCGTGCGTTCCGTCTGCTTGTCGCCCTCAACGATCGTCTCACGGTCGTACGCATCGATCAGCATCGTGAGGGTAGTGCGGTCCATTCCCGCCGACGACTCAATGAGAATCGGCGTGTACTTCTGCTTGGACGCCTCGTCGAAGAACTGCAAGTCCTTGCCGGAATATTCGATGTGTTTGTCGAGGTCGTACGTGCCGCGGTGCGCGATCGACTCTAACTCGCCCCAGCCCCACGGGAACAGATATTCGACGTCGATGCCGGCTTTGGCGTAGTGCGGGCGTTCTTTTTCCGTGAGCTCGTAGAAGCGCAGGCGATCCGGCTTGACGCCGTAGTCGCTGTACCACTGCTTGCGCGCGTTCACCCAGGTCTGGAACCACTCCATGTCGTTGCCGTCCTGCGGCACGAAGAACTCGAGCTCGGCTTGTTCGAACTCGCGCACGCGGTACGTCAAGTTGCCGGGCGTGATCTCGTTGCGGAACGACTTGCCGATCTGCGCGACGCCGAACGGCGGCTTCTTGCGCGCGCTCTGGTAGATGTTCTTGAAGTTGACGAAGATGCCCTGAGCGGTCTCCGGGCGCAGGTACGTCTGCGCCGAGGTGTCCTCCATCGGGCCGACCGCGGTCTTCATCATCAGGTTGAAATTGCGCGGCTCGGTGAGCGTGCCGGTCATCCCGCAGTCGGGGCACTTGCCGAGCGACGCGATGTGGTCGGCCCGAAAGCGGTGCTTGCAGTTGCGGCAGTCCACGAGCTTGTCGTGGAACGCCGCGACATGACCGGACGCCTCCCACGTGCGCGGGTGCATGATGATCGCGCTGTCGAACGCGACGACGTCGTCGCGCAGCTCGACGTTCTCGCGCCACCACGCGTCCTTCACGTTGCGCTTGAGGATGGCGCCGAGCGGGCCGTAATCGAAGAAGCCGCCGATCCCGCCGTAGATGTCGCTGGAGGGAAAGATGAATCCCCGCCGCTTGGCGAGCGCGGTGATCTCGTCCATCGACACGCGGGGCTTGTCTTCTTCCACGGTACTCACTTCGCGCGAGGTTTCCGCGCGCGGCGCCCGTTGTCCTCACCGCCGCCGCGCTTCGAATCCTTGTCGCGCCCGAGATGTCCGCGCTCCGACGCGATCTCGGCGGTGGAGATCGCCGCCACGAAGGCGACGCCGCCGATCGAGTTGCCGAGCAGCGTCGGGACGATGAACGCGACGACGTCACCCCAGCCGATCGCGCCGCGCCAGGCGCCGAAGAACGCTTCCACCGACCCGGCGATGATGTGGCCGAAATCCGCCGCCGCGACGACGTAGGTGAGGATGACAATGACGAACACCGCAGCACCTTCGGCGAGCGGGAGCAGCCAGACCATCAGCGCGATCAGCCAGCCGGCGAAGATGGCCTTCGCGAACAAGACCCAGAACGGATGCCCCGTCGCGGCGAGAGCGAGCGCGTCGAACGACTTGAGCGAGTCGTCGGGGAAGGCGCCGCTGAACGCGACCAGCGCGGATGTCACGAGCGCGGCGACGAGGTTGCCCGCGAGGATCAGCCCCCACAAACGCGCGAGCTTCGCGAACCGCCACGCCTTGAAATCGTAGAAGATCGGCAGCAGCGGCGTGAGCGTGTTTTCGGTGAACAGCTGCTGGCGGCCGAGGATCACGATCAGGAAGCCGATCGTGTAGCCGAACGACGCGACGAGATGGCGCCACGGCGTGTCCGGCATGTGCGCGAGCAGCACGCCCATCGTGATCATCGAGAACGTCATCGAGCCGCCGGCGGCGACCGCCGACCAGAACAGCGACGCCGAGGCGCGCTCGTACGAGTCCTCACCCTCGCGGCGGATCGTCTCGAAGATCACCGCCGAGCGGGGGCGCTGGCGCTCTTCGACTTGCTCGACCTCGTCTTCGCTGATCGGCGTGCCGTCGGTCACTCGAAGATGGTACCCGTTTACGGGCGGATCGTTCGCCACGGCTGCGGCGTTCGGGCGACGAAGCCGCGGTGGATTTCGTCCAGCGCGCGCCGTTGCGAGGCGAACGTCGACCTCGCCCGCGGTGAACAACGCTGTCGCGCTGAGCCCGGTCTCCTCGATCAGCTCGCGGCGCGCGGCGTCCGTCGCACGCTCGCTGTCCTCGACGGCCTCCCATTGCAGCGTCGGGCGGGCCTGAGCCCCGGAAAGTAGGAGCTCGCCCGCAAGCACGGCGTCCATGTCAACACGATTCGGTCGTGGCGCGCGAAGTACGGCGGTTTAAAACGTAAGCGATCTGATGCGACTTAAACAACTCAAGCTCGAGAACGGCCAGATGGAGCGCATAATCGCTCGTCAGACGCTCGAGATCAACGCCATGAAGAATCTCTTCGCAAAAGACGGTTGGAGCCTGCACGGCGAACAGAAGCGGTGAACGCACTCCACGCCGTTGTCTTTCTGTAATTTGATTGTCAGTGAAGCCAGATTCCAAGCCCGTCGGCACATGACGGCATGGTGGTGACGTGAACGATACGAACGACGGGATCGAAGTAGCGTGGGCAATCATGGTCGCATCCCGGGATCTGATAACAGAGGTTGATGGCCGGATATTGAGGATGGCCTGCGAGGAAAACGACGAGATAGCGGTACTGCGGAAACTCGTCGATAAGGGTGAAGGACAAAAAGGCACGATACCGGGATTTGATCTCCGCGGTCACGTCGTGAATCTGCGCGATCATGACGTCATCGAGTTGCGGTACGCCCGGCTTTCCGATCCGCGAGACCCGATAGATGCGCGGGCGACCGTCGGCCTCGGTCGGTACGTGGGCATCCGTCCACACGAAGCCGTACGCCCGCATCTGAGAGTACATGTTTGAGTCGAACGGAGTGCCGGCGGCCGGTGACGGTGAAGACTGCGTGGTCGCGCTCGGTTTGCCGCACCCGCAGAGCGCGACTGCTGCAAGCAAAGTCAGCGATAGAACGTAATCGTACACCCGGCGAAACACAAAACTCCCCCCGCGAATGCGGACCAGTGTCGTCGAGCTCATCATGATCGCCGGCCGGTTTTCAGACTGCCGTACATTCGCACTCACGCCGGTCCCGAACCTGAGTACGTTCGAGCGCGCGCCAAGGGCGTCCGCACGCGCAGGTCAGCGGATCGTGCGCCACGGCTGCGGCCTGCGCGAGACGAAGTCGCGGTGGATATCGTCGAGCACGCGCCGCTGTGAGGCGAACTCCAGTAGCTCGGCCGCTTGCGCGAAAGTCACCCAGCGGTGCTCGTCGTGCACATCGGTTTCCAGCGCGACGCCACCGGCATCGACGTACACGACGAAGAACGGGACGTGCACGATGCGGTCGCGCACAGGGTCGTAGAACGCGTCGAGCTCGCCCGCGGTGAACAGCGCCGTCGCCGTGAGCGCAGTCTCTTCGAGCAACTCACGGCGCGCGGCGTCCGTCGCCCGCTCGCCGTCCTCGACGCCGCCCATCACGAACGTCCACGCGCCGGCGAACGCACCGCCCGCCCGCCGCAGCAGCAACACCTCGGCGTCAGCGCCGGCGAACCGCAGCACGACGACCGCGACGGCATCGGGCTTGCTGTCGGGCTTCAGCTGGCTTTCGCTCGCGGCTGCGTTTCGGCGCGGAGCTGGCCGCAGGCGGCGGCGATGTCGCGGCCCATTGGCGTACGCACCGTCACGGCGACGCCGCGCGCTTCGAGAATCTTCGCGAACTCCCAGATGCGCTTGTCGTCCGTGCCGCGCACCGCCGCGTCCGGCGTGCTGTTGTACGGGATCAGGTTGACGTGGTAGAGCGGGCCTTTCATCAGGCCTGCGAGGTCGTGCGCGTGCTGGTCGGTGTCGTTCACGCCCGCGAGCATCACGTACTCGAAGAACACCTTGCGGTTGGTCTTGCGGATGTAGCGCTCGACCGCGGCCATCAGGTCCGCGGTGGAGAACTTGCGGTTCACCGGCATGATCGTGGAGCGCGTGGCATCCGTCGGCGCGTGCAGCGAGATCGCGAGGTTCACTTGCGTCTGCTCGTCGGCGAAGCGGTCGATCTTGTCGACCAGCCCGACGGTGGAGATCGTGATGTGCCGGTAGCCCAGGCCGAACCCCTTGGGATCGTTGAGCAGCGCGACAGCGCCCATCACCGGATCCATGTTGGCGAACGGTTCGCCTTGGCCCATGAAAACGACGTTGGTGATCTTGCGGCCGTCGCGCGCGAGCTGCTTCGCGAAATAGCGCGCCTGGTCGAAGATTTCCGTGGCGGTTAGATTGCGCGAGAAGCCGGCCTGACCGGTGGAGCAGAACGTGCATGCGTACGCGCAGCCGGCTTGCGACGAGATGCACACGGTGTTGCGCTCGCCGTGGTGTTCCATCAGCACCGCTTCGACCTCGTTGCCGTCGTGCAGGCGGAATAGCCCCTTCGTCGTTTGGCGGTCGTTCGAATGCTGGATGACCACGGGCTCGATGCTGTCGAGCGCGACGCCCTCCACCGCGAATGCCGCGCGCAGCTCCTTGGGCAGCGTCGTGATCGCGTCGAGGTCTTCGACGAGCTCCTTGGTCGCCGCGCGGTACAGCTGATCGATGCGATAGCTCTTCAGGCCGTGCGACGAAGCGAGCGCCGCGCCGTTTTCGTAGCCGGCGCGGCGCGCTTTTTCGTCGATCCAGAGGTCTCGCGCGCTGAGCATGACGGACCATTCTACCACGCCATGCCCGGCGGGGGCGGACTACGTTAGCAGGACCTTGTCGATGGTGGTGATGCAGCCGTTGTCGGCGCGGAGGTCGTAGCTGATGACGTGGGCGCCGCCCACGGTCGCGCGCTCGCCGTCGAGGCCGAACTGCAGCGCCCCGCCGCCCGCGCTCGGGACCGAGCCGCTGGTGATGGTACTGTCGCCGTCACGCATCTTGATCATGTCGTTGACGACGTGGCCGAGCAGCAAAGCTTTGAGGCGCGCGGGATCGCTCATGAGCGCCTCGCGCTGCGCGGCGGGGAGCTTCGCGAACGCTTCGTCCGTCGGCGCGTAGATGGTGATCGGGCCCGCGGCCTTGAGCATATCGTCGAGGCCCGCGGTGTGCACGGCGGCGACGAAGGTGTTCAGATTTTTCTGCTGGGCGGCGAGTTCGAGGACCGTGGCCGCGCGGGGCTGGGCGAGCGCGGGTCCGGTGAGGCTGAGGGCGAGCAGGCAACCGGCAAACGACCGGAATGCGGCAGCACGGGTAAGGCGCATGGAAACCTTCCTCCGGGACAGAGAGGGTGCTGACGATCGATCGTTACGCCCAGTCTACTATTTCCTTAGGAATTTGTTCCCAGAGAAAGATTAAATTTATAGGTGAAGCCTGGACCGTGGCGGTCAGGTGTCAGAAAAGTGAGCTCTGCTCCGGCTTTTTCGTCGCTTCGGGCACCGGCTCGTCCAGGCGTGCGCGCACGTTCTTCAGATCGCTGTAGACCAGCTTCTTGACCTCGGTCATCGCGCCGCCGGTCTGGCGCAGGATGTAGGCCGGGTGGAACGTCGCGATCACCGGGATGCCGTTGGGTCCGTCGAACCACTGGCCGCGCTGTTTGGTGATCGAGAACTTCTCGCCCATGAACGACTTCGCGGCCGGCGCGCCCAGCGCGAGGATCACGCGCGGGCGGATCAGCTCGATTTGCTCGTCGAGATACGGGCGGCAGTTGCGCATCTCGTCGGGCGTCGGCGCGCGGTTGGCGAGCCGGTGGCCCATGTCGAGCGTCGGGCGGCACTTGACCGTGTTACAGATGAACACGTCCTCGCGCGGCAGATCGATCGAGAGCAGCATCTTGTCGAGCAATTCGCCCGCGCGTCCCACGAACGGGCGCCCCAGCTTATCCTCCGTCTCGCCCGGCCCTTCGCCCACGACCATCAAGGCCGCGCTCGGATCGCCCTCCCCGTACACGCTGTTGCGGCGCGTCGCGCCGATCCCACACTTTCGGCACGCCGCGACGATCGCCGACTGGCGTTCGAGCTCCCGCTCACGCCTCGCACGCTCTTGGAGGCTCATGCCGGCTTGTCGCCTTGAGCTTGTCGAAGGGCCGGCGCGGGCTCCAGCAGCACGGCCTCGCCGAACGCGAGGACGCGCGTCGCCCCGTCGGGTCCTTCGGATGCTTGAAACTGCAAGCCCAGCACGCCGTTCGCACCCATCGTCTCCGCCTTGCGCAGCAGCATCGCCAGCGATTCGGTACGCGTTTTCTCGGCGTCGGTGAGATACTCCACCGGCGCGAGCCCGATGAGCGCCCCGATGTTGCGAAACGTCTGCTTGAGCACGTTGCGCGGGCGGCTCGCATTGCCGTACGCATACCCGAACGACCGCACCACGCGATACCCTTCGACGCGCTCGAACGTGGTGACGGCGTCGGGCGCGAGCGGCATCAACGCAGCAGTCTGCGGCCGAGCACGAACGCGCCGGCGGCGACGCCCGCGTACAGCGCGTAGCGCCCCACGAGAGCGCCGACGAGGCTGTAGTACCACGCGCGCCCGTGGTGCTTGAGCCAGTACTTGCGGCGCGAGGTCTGCTTCCGCTTCTCGACGTTGTACTGGCCGCGCGCGGAGCCCATCCCCTCGTGCACCGCCTCGCTCGCGGGCAGGTACCACGTCTCCCAGCCCGCGCCGGCGGCGCGCTTCGCGAAGTCGACCTCTTCGTGGTACAAGAAGAAACGCTCGTCGAACGGCCCGATCGCGTCGATCACGGCGCGCCGGATCGCGAGCGCCGCGCCGATCGCGAGATCGACGCGCTGGGGCTTAGCGTGATCGAAGTCCCGCAGCCCGGCGCCGTTCGCGAACCGGCGCAGCACCGGCAGCTCGCCCCACGCGCTGCTGCGCAGAAACGCGCCGGCCCAGGTGTCGAACTCCCCGACCGACTCCTGCACGCTCCCGTCGTAGTTGTAGATGCGCGAGCCCGCGATACCGCACGCCGGGTGCGCGTCCATGAACGCGACGATCTCCGCCAGCGCACGGTCTTTCAGTTCCGCGTCGGGGTTCAGGAGAAACACGTACTCCGACGACGTCGCCGCGAACGCGCGGTTGCACGCCGCCGCGAAGCCGAGGTTCGCGCCGTTCTCGACGATCTGCACGCGGCCGCCGTAGCGCTGCGCGATGAACTCGCGCGAGCCGTCGGCCGAGCCGTTGTCGGACACCACCACGTTCGCGAACGCGGGATCGTGCCGCGCTTCCGTCAGCGCGAACACCGAGTCGAGGGCGGTCGCGATCTTCTCTTTATCGTTCCAGCACACGACCACGACGTCGACCCTGCTCATTGCGGCGGCATTACGCGGCGTCGCCGCCGCGCACCGGGGCGAAGGTGTTGCGATTCTGCAGGTACGGCCAGATGAAGCCGTCCAGGTCCCCTTCGAGCACGGCCTGCGCGCTGCCGGTCTCGACGTTCGTGCGCACGTCCTTCACGAGCTGGTACGGGTGCAGCACGTAATTGCGGATCTGCGAGCCCCACTCGTTGGCCATGCGGTCGCCACGCAGCTCGTTGAGCTTCGCCTCCTGCTCCTCGCGCACGCGCTGCACGAGCTTCGCGCGCAAGATGTTCAGCGCGACGTCGCGGTTCTGCATCTGCGAGCGCTCTTGCTGCGACGCGACGACGATGCCGGTCGGCAGATGGTAGATGCGGATCGCGGACTCGGTCTTGTTGACGTACTGGCCGCCCGCGCCGCTGGCTTTGAACGTCTCGACTTTGAGGTCGTCGGGCTTGATCTCGACGTCGCCCGCGTCGCCTTCTTCCATCTCCGGCACCACGTCGACTTCGGCGAACGACGTCTGGCGGCGGCCTTGATTGTCGAACGGCGAGATGCGCACGAGCCGGTGCACGCCGCGCTCGCTTTCGAGCATGCCGTACGCGTGCTTGCCGCGGATGATGAACGTGATCGAACGCAGACCGGCTTCGTCGCCGGGTGCTTCTTCGACCACGTGCGTCTCGTAGCCGTGGTTCTCGGCCCAGCGCAGGTACATGCGCCCGAGCATCTGCGTCCAGTCGGCCGCGTCGGTACCGCCCGCGCCGGCGCGGATCGTAACGATCGCGCCGTGCGAGTCGTACGGCCGATCGAAGTTCGCCGCCATCTCCAGCGCGTCGAGCGCCTTGACGGCGCGCTCGAGCGCCGCTTCGGCTTCCGCCTCCGCACCGGGTTCGTCGCCGAGCACGTCGAGCAGTTCCGTGGCGTCGGTCAATTCCGCCTCGATCACGTCGACGGCGTCGAGATCCGAGCGCAGATCCGCGATCCGCTTCATGACGCCGCGCGCCCGCTCGGGATCGCTCCAGAAGTCGTCCGCGCGCGAGCGCGCCTCGAGCTCGGCTACGCTGCGGCGCTTGCCGGCATCGTCAAAGCCGCACCTTGAGCGCGCTCAGGCGCTCGCGGGCGCGGTCGATGGCGGTGCTTTGTGCGTCTGA
>JALZBE010000450.1 GCA_030947665.1 Vulcanimicrobiota bacterium
CACGAGCGTGCCGAGCGCAAGCGGTTCCGGCGCCTGGCTGCTCGCGGGCGCGGCGGCGAGCGTCGCGGACGCGGCGAACATCGCAAGCAACGCACGGCGTAGGTTCATCCTCGCGGGTTCGCGCGCGGCGCTGACGTCTCCGGTCACGGCAGCATCGTTTCGCGCAGGATGATTCGGCTATGCGTTTCCGATGCGCCACGGCCGCGCAGCGCTTCGATCAGCGCGACCAGCGCGGGCTCGTCGGCGACCGCGACGCGCAACGTGTAATCGAAGTTGCCGGTGGTCAGCGACGCCGACACGACGCCGGGCATCGCGCGCAATGCCGCCTCGAACGCGTCGGCGGGTGTCCCGTTCGCCAGCCGCAGATCGACGAACGCTGCCAGCCGCGCACCGCCCGCGCGGGGATCGATCTCGGCTCGAAAGCCGCGGATGGTGCCCGCGGAAACGAGGCGGCGAACGCGTTCGGCCACGGCGTTCGCGCTCAAGCCGACCGCTTCGCCCAGATCCCGGAAGCTGACCCGCGCGTCTTCCTTCAACCGGCGGAGGATCGCGCGGTCGATCTCATCCATCGCAGCAGAAAACGCCGTCCGCCGAGGATTCTCCTTTTAAGATCAGTGTGATCGGCAGTTGAACCCGCGCTATACTCGGATCCATGAAGTGTTCGATCGCCTTCGCCCTCGGGTTTGCGCTATTCGCCGCGAGCGCTCCCGTTCTCGCCGCCGGCGATCCCGCGCGCTCTGTGGCCGCCGCGGCCGCAACGAACCTCGAGACGTTCTACGTCTATCCCTCGCGAGCGCGCACGGCGGGCGAGCTGCTGCGCCGAAACGCGTCGTCCGGCGCGTACGACGGCTTGCGCGATGCGGCGCTGGCGACGCGCCTTACGGAAGACGTCGCGGGCGTGCTGCACGACAAGCACGTCCGCCTGCGCTATTCCGCCGAGATCAACCCGCCTGAAGATCGACCGGGTGGGAAACCGGGCCCGTCGGCACTTGCGGCAATGACGAAGCAGATGCGTGAAATCGGCTACGGGCTCGGCCGCATCGCGCACCTCCCGGCGAATGTCGGGTACATCGACTTGCGCGGCTTCCCGTCGGGGACCGACGAGATGCACGCCGTGTTCGACGGAATCGCGAACAGCGTCGCGTACTCGGGCGCGATCGTACTCGACCTGCGGCGCAATCACGGCGGCGACCCCGACTCGATCGCGCGGCTGCTGAGCCACTTCATGGCGCCCAAGGTCCACCTCAACGACTTCGTCGGGCGCGGCGACGGCGAACCGCCGATCGAGGACTCGACGTACACCACCGAGGTCCCCGGGGCGCGCATCACCGCGCCGCTCTACGTGCTGACGTCGGCCGAAACGTTTTCGGGCGGCGAAGAGTGCGCGTACGACGTGCAAGCGCTCAAGCGCGGAACGCTCATCGGCGCGGTCACCGGCGGCGGCGCGAATCCCGGCGACACGCGGCGCATCGACGATCACTACCTGATCTTCGTTCCGACCGCGCGCGCGCGCAATCCCATCACAAAGACGAACTGGGAAGGCGTCGGCGTCAAGCCCGACATCGCCGTGGAGCGCGACCGGGCGCTCATCACCGCGTACGGTTTGATCGTCGACGCCAAGCTGCGCGAGAGCGGGCTGAGCACGACCCAGCGCGACGGGTACACGAAATTCCGCGCGAAGATCGACACGATGACGGACGCGGAAATCCTCGCGCTCTAAAGTGCGGAGTTTACCACGGTGATTTCTGTTATGACCGAGGAAAACGCTGTAGACCGTCCGATGCTGCCGACATCAGTGTAACGCGCAGCGTAGGCGGCGGTATACTCGCGTCATGAAACGCTCGTTGGTGATCGCATTGGCTTTGTCGGCGCTGGGGATCGCAAGGTTTGCCGCCGGTGCGGACGATGCGTCCGCGCGGGCCGTCGCACTGGGTGCGGGCGCGAGGCTCGAAAGCACGTATGTGTATCCCTCGCGGGCTCGCGAAGCAGCCGCGCTGCTGCGCCGCAACGCGGCGGCCGGATCGTACGACGGGCTGCGAAACGACGACCTCGCGAGAAAGCTCACGACCGACATCGCCAACGTTCTCCACGACAAGCACGTGAGCGTGGACTACTCGGACGAGGTGATCCCGCCGGAGCCGGCCACGACGGCGACGCCCAGTCCCGAACGGCGCACTGCGATGGCGCAGTTCATGCGACAGTCCGGCTACGGTCTGGGCCGCGTTGCGCACCTCCCGGGCAATGTCGGCTACATTGACCTTCGCGCCTTTCCCGGCGCGGGGGGCGAGCTGAACACGGTGTTCGACGGGGCCGCGAACGCGGTCGCCTATTCCGACGCCGTCGTCCTCGACTTGCGCCGGAATCACGGCGGTTCGCCTGACTCGATCGCGCGGTTGCTCAGTCATTTCTTGCCGGCCAAGACGCATGTGAACGATTTCGTCGGTCGCGGCGACGGCGATCCGCCGGTCGCGAATTCCACCTACACGGAAGACGTCCCCGGCCCCCGTATCACTGCGCCGATCTACGTGCTCACATCCGACGAGACGTTTTCGGGCGGCGAGGAGTGCGCGTACGATCTGCAGGCGCTCAAACGCGGCACGCTGATCGGCGCCGTGACCGGCGGCGGAGCGAATCCGGGCGGCATGCACCGCATCGGCGATCACTTCGCGATGTTCGTCCCGAACCAGCGCGCGCGCAATCCCATCACGAAGACGAACTGGGAGGGCGTGGGCGTAAAACCCGACATCGCGGTGCCGCGCGAGCGCGCGCTCGCAATTGCGTACGGGATGGCCCTCGACGCGAAGTTTCGCGCCGCCGCGAGCCAAGCCGGGCCGGGTAACCGGTTCCCACAGCTCACGATCCTGCGCGGCAAGCTCGACACGATGACCGACGCGGAGATCCTCGCGCTCTAAGGCGACAGTCTGCTGATCGTCCAGCCGACCGCGTCTCGTTCGTACGCGACGCGGTCGTGCACGCGGTTCGGGCGGCCTTGCCAAAACTCGAACCGGTCCGGAACCACGCGGTAGCCGCCCCAATACGGTGGCCGGGGCACCTCGTCGGCGAAGCGCGCGTCGGCGTCCGCCATCGCACCGTGCAGCACCTCGCGGTCGGGCACGACGGCGCTTTGATGCGACGCCCACGCGCTCAAGCGGTGACCGCGCGGGCGCGTCGCGAAGTACGCGTCGCTCTCGACGTCCGGCACCCGTTCGACCGTGCCTTCGATGCGAATCTGCCGCTCGAGACCGCCCCACCAGAACAGCAGCGCCGCGACCGGGTGCGCGCCGAGCTCGGTGCCCTTG
>JALZBE010000072.1 GCA_030947665.1 Vulcanimicrobiota bacterium
CGTATGCCGTGCGCATGATGCCGTGGATCGCGATCCACCCCGGCAGCGGGTGCAGCCCGCCCGTTCGCGCGGGTTCCAGGCGCGTCGAGCTTAGCGTCGTCTGCCCCGCGACGACGCTCACGTCGAGTTGGAGCGGGTCCCAGCCGGTCTTCGTGAGGCCGATGGTGTGGCGGCCACCCGCCAGCGCGCCGAGCACGAGCGGGCTGCGGCCCACGTAGGTGCCGTCGATCCACACGTCCGCCCCGGTCGGAAGGGTCGTCACGTAGAGCGATCCGGTCGGGACGGCGGCCAGGAGAAGCACGCAGACCACGGCCGCCGCGAGGCGACGGAGCATATCGATGGGAACCTTGGTCGGTCATGTCCGAAGCCCTCGCACCCTCCCTGCGCGTGCGGCCTGCGACCGTTGCGGTCGTGGGGCGCCCCAACGTGGGGAAAAGCGCGCTGTTCAACCGTCTCCTCGGGCAGCGCCTCGCGATCGTCGAGGACACCCCCGGCGTGACGCGCGACCGCCTCTACGCGCTCGCCGAATGGCAAGGCCGCACGTTCACGCTCGTCGACACCGGCGGGATCGATACCGAAGTCGACCCCGACGACACGATCGCACGCGGCACGCAAGCACAAGCGGAGTCCGCGGCGCGCGACGCTGACGTCATCGTGTTCGTCGTCGACGCGCAGGACGGTCTGACGCCGGTCGATTCGGACGTCGCGAACATCTTGCGGCGCAATCGCAAGCCGGTGGTGCTCGTCGCGAACAAAATCGAATCGCCGAAGCACGCCGCGTCGGTGCACGCGGAATTCGGCGGCGTGGGCTTCGGCGAAGTGTACGGCGTGTCGGCGCTGCACGGCGAGGGCACGGGCGATCTGCTCGACGCAATCGTCGAGAAGCTGCCGCCTGACGATCCAACCAACGTCGGCGAAGCGGAGCTGTCGCTCGCGCTGATCGGCCGGCCCAACGTCGGCAAGTCGTCGCTGCTCAACGCGCTCTTGAACGAAGAGCGCGCGATCGTGTCCGACGTCCCCGGCACGACGCGCGACGCGATCGACACGCTGTTCACGTGGAGCGGCCGCACGTTCCGGCTGATCGACACCGCCGGCGTGCGCAAACAGCCCGGCCACCACGGCTCGATCGAGTACTACTCGTCGCTCCGCTCGCTCAAGGCGATCGCGCGCTGTGATGTCGCGATCTTGCTGATCGACGCGCTGACCGGCCCAACCAATCAAGACCGTCGCCTCGCCGGGATCGCGCTCGAAGAACGCAAGGCGCTCATCATCGTCGGCAACAAATACGACCTGGTGCGCGAGCTGGGCGAGTACAGCCAAGGCGAGCTCGCCAACGAGATCCACGCGCAGCTGCCGTTCGCGTCGTTCGCGCCGGTGACGTTCCTCTCGGCGCTCACGAAGCGCCGCTTGCAGAGCCTGATGCCGCTGGTCGAAAAGGTCGCGGAGAATCTCGACCGCCGTATCCCAACCGCGAAGCTGAACGCGATCGTGCGCGACGCGGTGATGGCGCACCCGCCGCCGATCCATTCCGGCAAGCCGCTCAAGATGCTCTACGTGTCGCAGCCGCAGACGCACCCGCCGCTGTTCGTATTCCACGTCAACGACCCCGACCTCGTGCCTGCGTCGTACAAGCGCTTCATCGAGAACACGCTGCGCGCGGAGTTCGATTTCGAAGGCGTGCCGCTCACGTTCCAGTTTCGCTCGCGCCGCGACGAGGGCGATCACGGAGAGCACTCCCGGTGAACCAAACGGTCGTGTCCGTTGCCGCGGTCGTCGTGGCGTTCTTGGTCGGCGCCATCCCGTTCGGCGTGCTCGTCTCGCGCGCGTTCTACGACACGGACATCCGCAACGCCGGCAGCGGCAACATCGGCGCCGCGAACGCGCTGCGCACGCTGGGCAAACGCGGCGCGATCGCGGTACTCGCGCTCGATGCGCTCAAAGGCTTCGCGCCGACGCTTGCGGCCGGCATGCTCGGCGGTACGCTCGCCGCGACGCTCGCCGCGGTGGCGTCCGTGGTCGGCCATTGCTGGTCGCCCTTCCTGGGCGGCAAAGGCGGGAAAGGGGTCGCCACCTTTTTCGGCGCGCTGTTCGCGCTGTGGTGGCCGGCCGGTCTCGCGTTCATGCTGGTCTGGGTCGCGATCGTGATCGGGTGCGGCTTCGCGTCGGTCGCATCGATGCTCGCATCGGCCGCGATGGGCTTCGTGCTGTGGTACGGCCTGGGCAGGGAGGGCCTCGTCTGCGGCGTCGTCTCGGCGCTGCTCGTGATCTACCGCCATCGCGAGAATCTGGAACGGCTCCGCACCGGGACGGAAAACCGCCTCTCGCTGCTGAAAGCGGGCTCGACAAGATGACGGTTGAATGCGCTTCGCGCATTCAACGTGAACCGAGCGCCACACGTGGCGCCTCCGCAGTCGGCGGAACACTCATCGGAGAAAATCTCTACAACCAATGATTTCGAGCAACGATTTCCGCAACGGCGTCACCATCGTCATCGAAGGCCAGCTTTGGACGGTGATCGAGTTCCTGCACGTCAAACCGGGCAAGGGCTCCGCGTTCGTGCGCACCCGGCTGAAGAACGTGAAGAGCGGCGCGACGGTCGAACGCACGTTCCGCGCCGGCGAAAAGCTGGAGCGCGCCACGGTCGACAACCGCGACATGCAGATGCTCTACAACGACGGCGACGGTTACCACTTCATGGACAGCGAGACGTACGAGAACTTCACGCTGCAGAAGGACGTCATCGGCGACCCCGCCGACTTTCTCAAGGACGGCATGCGCATCGCCGTGCAGTTCCACGACGGCACGCCGATCGGCGCCGACTTGCCGGCGCACGTGGAGCTGAAAGTCGAAGAAACCGACCCGGGCTTCAAGGGCGACACCGCGACGGGCGCGACCAAACCCGCGAAGCTCGAAACCGGCGCGACGGTCAACGTGCCGCTGTTCGTCAACCCCGGCGACGTGATCCGCATCGACACGCGCGACCGCCGCTACATCGGACGCGTCCAGAGCTGATCCGCGCGCGAGGCGCACGGTGACGGCGGTCGGCGCGCTCGAATTGTTCGCGATCGGCGTCGCGGCGAGCATCTTCGGCTCGATCGTCGGATTGGGCGGCGGATTCGTGATCATCCCCGTGCTGCGCATCGCGTTCGGCGTGCCGCCGGCGCAGGTCGCCGGAACTTCGCTGCTGATGGTGCTCGCGAACACCGCCGCCTCGACGTTCGGTTACCTGCGCGCGCGCGTCGTCGATCTACGGTTCGTGGTGCCGTTCACGCTCGGCGCCGTGCCCGGCAGCATCATCGGCGTCTTCGCCGTGAAACGCTTCACGCCGGGCGGGTTCGACTTCGCCTACGGCGTCGTGCTGATCGTGCTCGCGGTTCTCGTCGTGCGGCGCCGTTCGATCACGTCACGCCCAGCGGGCGAACGCACCTTCGCCCACGATCCGCGCATCGGCGTCGTCGCGGGGCTGGGCACCGGCTTCTTCTCGTCGCTGTTCGGCATCGGCGGCGGCGTCGTGCTGATCCCGCTGCTGCTGATCGCCGCGCGCATGCCGCCCCACGTCGTCACCGCCACGAGCGCGTTCGTCATCACGACCACCGCGCCGGTCGGCGTGCTCACACACGCGCTCGGCGGCGATGTTGACTGGCCGTTCTCGCTGCCGCTCGTGCTGGGCGGGCTCGTCGGCGGCAGCATCGGCCCGCTCATTCAGAAGCGCGTGCCGTCGCCGACCCTGATCACGATGCTGGCCGCAGCACTGGTCGTCGCGGCGCTGGGGCTAGCGCTCCGGCACCTGTTCTGAGAAAGCGTCGATCGCCCGAGACTATGTCAATTCTTATCACAGCCACCCCGTCGTTCGGCGGGGGCCGTGGGGTATCGTGACTGCATGACCAAACGAAGCGAGTTCCTGGCCGCCGGGGCCGTCGTCGCATTGACGGCCGGGGCGGTCGGGGCATCCGGCACTCCCGCGAGTGCCGCGGACAACGCGATTCTCGACGAGGCCGCGTTCATCGCACGGATTCGCAGCAGCGCGAAACACCGGCAGCTCATCGCGGCGCCGCGCGTCGACGACGGCGCGCCGCTGCAGTTCGTGGTCAACACGCTCAACGGGTTCAAGGCGGGCTGGAACGAGCCCGATGCCAACGTGCAGATCGCACTCGTTCTGTTCGGTTCGGCGGCGACGATCGGTTTGGACGACGAGGCTTGGCGCACGTACAAGCTCGCCGACATCGTCAAGAAGGTCCAACAAGAGTTTCTCACCGTCGACGCGTCGCAGGGCAACCCCTGGTCGCACGCGGCGAACGGCAGGGGCGGAGACCGGTCGGTGCCCGCGCTCATCGCGCGCGGCGTACGCATCATCGTCTGCAACACCGCGCTCGGCGATATCGCGAACCGCATCGTGGCGGCAGGCTACGGCGACGGCGGCGACGCGTTCGCGATTCAGGCAAAGCTGCGCGCGCGCGCACTTGCCGGCACGGACATCGTGCCCGCCGGCATCAGCTCCGTCGCCGTCCTCCAGGAAAACGGCTACAGCTTCTTCAGCGCGGCGCTCTAGAGGCGGCGCGCCCGAGCTCCACCGGCCGCATCTCCACGACTTCGAATGCGATCAGCGGTTTGCGGCAGCGCGCGCAGACGACGTTGGGTGACGGCTTGCGCTTGCGCAGCAGCTCCATCGTGCATTTTTCGCAGCGGATGATGTAGCGCTTCGTCGACTCGTTGAGCGGCGCTGCTTTGCCCAGGTCGTGATAGATCGAGCGCAGGCCGAGCTCGCGCATCTTCTTCTTGAACGTTGCGGTGTGGCCCGGATTCTTGCCGAGCGCGTGCAGCCAAGCGTGGATCATCTCGTGCAGCAGCG
Organism: Vulcanimicrobiota bacterium; assembly: GCA_030947665.1. Lineage (GTDB taxonomy): Bacteria > Vulcanimicrobiota > Vulcanimicrobiia > Vulcanimicrobiales > Vulcanimicrobiaceae > Vulcanimicrobium. Next base: position 4,850 of record JALZBE010000072.1, read on the forward strand.
TCTCGCGCAACTCGCCCTCCTTGCCCACCAAATGTTTCGGTGACAGCTCGATCAGCGGCGGCTTGTACGTGATGCGGCCCGCGCTGTTGGAGAACCGCGCGTTGTACGCGATCCGGTAGGTCGGGATCTCGCCGCGGAAATGCATCCAGTTGTACTGCGCGAACAGCAGTTGGAGCTCGGCGACGCCTGGGAGACCGGGGAGCACGCGACTGCATTCGCCAAGTCCCCCGCGTGGGCTTGCCGGCGCGTCTCGCGATTCCGATCCTCGTGGTCTTCGCCGTCGTGTTCCTCGGAATATTGGGTTGGTTTCTGCGGATCGGCTTCGGCACGACCGGCTCCGCGTTCGGCCCCAGCGGTACGCCCGCCCAGCAAGGCGACGCGCGCATCGCCGCGACGCCCGCGCCGCTCGCGACCGATCCGCCGGGCACGTTCACCGTCCCGCAGACCGGCACCGGCCCCGCGCAGGGCGGCTCGAACGCGCTCCCCGGCGCGTCGACCGGCGGCGGCAACGCGGCCGGACCGCCGGCCCCAGTGATGCAACAGCTCACCGAGCTGCGCGCGCGGATCGCCCGCGACCCGAAAGATCGTGCGGCGCTGGTCCAGCTTGGCGACATGGAGTTCGCGGCGCAGAAATTCGACAAGGCCGTGCACTACTACCGGCTCGCGCTGGCGCTTGCGCCCGCCGACGCCGACGTGAAAGCACGCTACGAAGCCGCGCAAAGGCAGCTCGCCAAATGAGGCTCTACATCTCCGCGGACATGGAGGGGACCGCCGCGGTTTGCTCGTGGACGCAAGTCGACCCGACGAATACGACGGAGTACCCGTACTACCGCCGGCTGATGTCGCAAGAAGTGCGCGCCGCGATCGACGGCGCTCGCGCGGCCGGCGTGCGCGACGTTCTCGTCAACGATTCGCACTCCTCGATGCGCAACGTGCTGTGGGACGAGCTGCCCGACGATGTGCGCATGATCTACGGCAACCGCAAGCCGTTCTCGATGTCGGAAGGGATCGACGGCAGTTTCGACGCGGCGTTCTTCACCGGCTATCACGGCGCCGTCGGCACGCAGGACGCGACGCTCGACCACACCTACACGAGCGAGACGCTGCGCGAGACGCGGGTGAACGGGCTCCCGTGCAGCGAGGCGATGCTCAACGCCGCGGTGCTCGGGCTCGCGGGCGTCCCGGTCGTGCTGATCACGGGCGACCGCGCGTGCATCGAACAAACGAAGGCGGTGATGCCGTGGATCACCGGCGTGGTGGTGAAAGACTCGATCGGCCGCTTCGCGACCAACTCGCTGTCGCCGGCGCGCGCTCGCGAGCTGATCTTCGCCGGTGCCAAAGAGGCGCTCGCGCACCTGAAGGATGCGAAGCCGTTCACGTTCGAGCCGCCGATCACGCTGGAGCTCGACTTCTGCTGGACGCACAACGCGGACTTCGTCGAAATGATCCCGGGCTTCGAGCGCATCGGCCCGCGTAGCGTGCGCTTCGTGCACGACGACTACCGGGTGATCTTCAAGGCCTACGTCGCGGCGTTCCGGCTGGGCGCGGCGGCGAACGCGCCAGTATAAGGCATCGATGTCGACGGTGGCGTACCAGGGCCACGCCGGCGCGTTCAGCGACGTGGCTGCGCACGCGCTGGTGCCCGGCGCCCAGACGCGCGGGTACGGATCGTTCGACGCTGCCGCGGTCGCGCTCGACGCCGGCGAAGCGGACTACGCCGTGCTGCCCGTCGAGAACGCGATCGCGGGACCGGTCCCACGCAACTACGAGCTTTTGTGGGAACACCCCGCCCTCTGCATCCGCGCCGAGACGACGCTCGCCATCGAGCTCTGTCTCATTGGGCTGAACGGCGCCAGTGAGACGACGATCCGCGAGATACGCTCGCATCCTGTTGCGCTGGAGCAAGTGCGCCGCTACAGCGCGGGGCACGACTGGCAGCAGGCCGCGACGACGGACACCGCAGGCGCGGTACGCGAAGTCGTCGCGCTAGGTGATCCCGAGGTCGCAGCCGTCGGACCGGCGCTGGCCGCCGAGATGCACGGCGGCACGATCCTCGCACGCGGCATCCAGGACGAGGCGGAGAACTACACACGGTTCTTCTTGATCGCGCGCACGGACGAAGCAGGGACCGGAGACCGCGCGTGCGTTGGAATCGCGGTGAACGACCGCCCCGGCTCGCTGCGCGACGCGCTGAGCGCATTCGCCGACCGCGCGATCGACCTGCGGTTCTTGATCGCACGCCCGGACCGCCGCGTCCCGTTCCGCTACCGCTTCTTCGTCGAACTCGCAAATGTCGACGATATCCGCTTGAGTGAGGCGCTCGCTGCGATCGGCGGCGAGCAGCGCATCTTGGGACGTTACTAAACGGCGAAATCCGGCCGAACCTCGGAGCGGAATTGCGTCGGCGGATGTCTCGGCGGAACATGTGTGATACGGTATCCATGCTCAGGTGCTGCTTCACCATCGCGGGTACCGTGTTCGAAAAGAACGCGGTACCCGTCGCTTTTTATGTCGCGTCGAACGCTGCGGCCAGTCCGCTCAGGTCTTGCACCGCGTCCAACGACGGCGCGCGCAGCGTGCACGACGCCGCGTGGTCCGGGAGTGCTTCGCCGACAAACGTGGTTCGCACGCGAGCGATCCAGGGCTCGCCCAGGTATGTCGCGAGGCTGCCCAGTACGATCACGTCGAGCACGAGCAGGTCGGCGAGCAGAGCGCACGCCGCGCCGACCGCTGCGGCGTTTTCCTCCAATGCGGCCTTTGCGATCGCGTCGCCGTTCGCCGCGTATCTGGCGACCTCGGCGCCCGTGGTCGCAGCGAACGACGGATCACGCATCCGCGCGAGCTTCGGCAGCGCGCTCGCGGCGCCGTACGATTCGAAGCAGCCCGGTTTGCCGAAGACGTCCGGGCCGGCGTCGCGGTACCGCACGTGGCCGAGCTCGGGCGAGAAGCCCCGCGAACCGTACCGCGCGCGGCCGTCGATCACGATCCCCGCGCCGAAACCCGTCCCGCACGTGAGATATGCGAGCCCTGCGACACCGCGGTCCGCGCCCCAACGCACTTCAGCGAGCGCGCACGCCGCAGCGTCGTGATGCACCGCGACCGGTCTGCCGAAGTCCGCGCGAAGGCGTTCGCCGAGCCGAAACCCGTGCATCCCCGGCAAGTGCGGTGCTGAGATCACGGTGCCGGTTCGCGCATCCATCGGACCGCCGATTGCCACGCCGATCGCGCGGACATCCGCCGCGACCGCGCGCAGCGCGTCGACGACCGCCGCATAGAGCGCTTCGCCGTCGTGCGCTTGCGTCGGCCAAGCACGCCGTTCGAGAATGGTCCCGTCCGGCGTGGCAAGCACGACGCTCGTCGTCGTTCCGCCGACGTTCACACCCGCGAGCAGCCCGCCGGTCATACCACGATGACCTCAGCGTCAGGCTCGCTCGCGTGCAGCCGCGCGAGCGCAGCGGCGCGTGCGCGCTCGTCGGTGCCGAGCCGCACATCGGCGATCAGCGCGCGCCGCGGCAGAACAGCCGGTCCGGACTCATGTGCGAGGCGCCGCATCGCGTCGGCGACTTGCGCGCGCAGGACGTCACGGTCGAGCTGCCGGCCTTCCGCCGTCGGCCACACCAGCAGTCCGACGATGTCGCGACCCGCACCGCTGACGACCGCGTCGGGGACGTCGCTGCACTCCGCGAGGAACGCCGCGCGCAAGTCGCCCGCGAGCACCCACACGCCGGACGCGAGCTTGAAGCGCTCGTCCACGCGCGACACGAACGCGAGCCCGCGCTCCGGCGCGCGCAC
>JALZBE010000073.1 GCA_030947665.1 Vulcanimicrobiota bacterium
GGCAAGGTGTGGGCGCTCGCGCAAGGCGTCGCGGCGGCGCGCGCGACCGAATCGCCGCCGGTGTATTGGTGGTTTTCCGACGCGGACGTCGAGCACGACCCCGGCACGCTCGCGCGCCTCGTTGCCACGGCGACGCACGAGAACCGCGCGCTGGTATCGCAGATGGTCGCGCTCCGTTGCGAGTCTGCGTGGGAGCGCTTTCTGATCCCGGCGTTCGTGTTTTTCTTTCGCATGCTGTATCCGTTCGCGTGGGTCAACGACGACCGCCGCGCGACCGCGGCCGCCGCCGGCGGCTGCATCTTGGTCGCCGACGACGCGCTCGCCCGGATCGGCGGCGTGGAACGCATCAAAGGCGAGCTGATCGACGACTGCGCGCTCGCAACCGCGGTCAAAGGCGTAGGCGGTGGTGTGAGCCTCGGCCTCACGACACGGTCACGCAGCGTGCGCGCGTACGACGGCCTTCCCGCGATCTGGTCGATGGTAGCGCGCACGGCGTACACGCAGCTGCGCCACTCGCCGCTGCTGCTCGCCGGAACCGTTGCGGGGATGCTGCTGCTCTATTATGTCCCCGTAGCGGCGACGTTCGCGGGCGTGCGCCGCCGCCGCGCGGACATCGCGCTGCCAGGTATCATCGCGTGGTCGTTGATGGCGCTCGTCTACGCGCCGACGCTCCGGCTGTACGGCCTTCCGCGCTGCGGCGCCGCGGCGCTGCCGTTCGCCGCGGTGCTGTACACCGCGATGACCGCGGACTCGGCGCGGCGTCATGCACAGCGGCGCGGCGGCGGGTGGAAACGGCGGACGTTCGCGCCGTAGCGTTCAGCCGGCAGTGCGCCGCGCCGCCCACTCCTCCAGCCGGCGCACCGCGAAGCGGTGCAGCCCGCACGCGTCGAACAGCGCGCTGTCGGCCGCACCGACGAACCCGCGCTTCCCGTGGCCTTCCGCGAGACAGTCCGCGGCGATATGTCCGAAGAAATCGTCCGGCAACCCGTCGACGACGGGCACCGACGTGTCGAACTCCTCGATCTCCACCCACACGGGGACGTTCTCGCGCAGCAGCTTGCGGCGATAGTGAATCGTCCGTTTGCCGGGGATGCGTGCAACGTGCTCGGCATGATGGAGCAACGTGATCGTGTCGAGCGGCGCGCCGAGCGTCAGAATCTTCGCACGCAGCCCGACGAGCTTTGCGAACGGCGAATCGTCACCGTATCCGAACTGCAGCGGATGGTCGGCGCACAACCGCTCGGCATGCGGTCCGACCGCGACGATGCCCGCATCGGGATGATCGCTACGCACCGCACCGGGCCACGTGCGCAACGTCTCAGCGAAGATACCGTGATCGCGCGCGGCGCGCGCGGTCCTCTTGTCGAACACGGGGATCGCGTCGGCGACGCGCGGGTCGTTCCAGTCGCTCTCGCTCACTCCGGACTCCCAATCGGCGTACGCGACGAGCGTCCCCGACGCGCCGACCGCTTCGAGCAGCGCGCAGACAACGGTGTTCACACCGCCGACGACCGTGCCGACGCTGCGGATCGCCGCGTGAACCATCACGACGTCGCCGGCTGCGACGCCGAGCGCGCGCGCGTCGGCGGACAGGCTCGCGCGTGAGCTCATCCGAGTTCTTCGATTGCTTGCGTCGTTTCGGTCAGCGTCGCCAGTGCGCGCCGCACGCCCCGCACGAACGCGAACGCGGCGCGCGGCGCGCCTGCAAATGCAATCGCGAGACGTCCTGGTCGCAAGCGGCCCTGCGCATCGATTGCGTCTCCGATGGCCGGCAGGTCGCGCGACGCGTCGTCGCTCACGACCCGCACCATCGCGTAGCGCACGCCCAGCGCCTCCAGCGCCGCCGCGAGGTGCGTGCCTTCCATGTCGACGACGTCGGCGTCGAATCGGCGCGCGAGCGGCGCGCGCGCGGCGGCCGTCGTCACCACGCGTTCGGCGGTGCATGCATTCACCACCAGCGCGCTCGGAAGCGCGGCAACCAGCGAGTCGACCAGGGGCCGGTCGAGCGCGAACTTCCGCGCGCCGTCGGCCACGCGCGCGTAGATCGCAATGTCACCGGTTTCGAGCCGTCGGAGAGCGCCGCACAGACCCAGCACGACGACCGTCTCGCCGTCCTCGAACGCCGGCAGCGTGGACGCCGCTGCGGCGCCGCCCGGCAACTCGACGATAGGTGCGGCCGGCGCCGCCCGCCGCACGGCCGCAGCCTCCGCCCCGCGCGGGACGAGAATGGTCATTCGCGCCATCGGCGCACTCGTTCAGCGCCCGGCGGCGCCCTCCGGCTAGCGTGCGTTGGACGACGACGGCGCCGTGCCGTCGGTGACGATCTTGTAGTCGGTGAACGTCGCGTGCGCGACGACATGATATGCGGGCAGCTTGATGTCCGCGTCCTCGGTGGCGGGAACGGGGATGCCTTCGACCACGACGGGGTTCACGCGCACGTCGATCCGCCCGCCGTTGTGGTACAGCCACTGGATGCGGCGCAGGCCGTCGCCGTCGAGCTCGGCGTGGATGCCTTTGACGTTGCCGGTGATTTTGTCCCGCATCTCGACGTGCGTGCGGTCACCATCGTGGGCGATGCTCGCGACGTCGTAATGCTCGGGCCACGTCTGCGGTTCCAGCGGGTCCATCTTCATGTTCTCGAAGCCCTTCCCGAACCACGGCACGTGCTCGAAGTGCACCGAGTACAGATTGGGGCGCTTGTACTCGATGCGTCCCTCGAGGTGGAACTTGAGGTACGGGAACGAGCGCAGCGCGAAGTCGACGTGCAGCTTCGACGTGTACGACTGCACCGGCGCCGTGCGCACCCCGCTCTGCGCGAAGATCTTCGCGGCCTCTTCGGACGGTGCGGTGGGAGCGGGGGCCTCGGCGAGCACGCCGACTGACGCCACGATCAAGGCGGCGCCCACGAGAAGGGTACGCACGCATGGTTCAACTCGCGCGCTCACGGCCGGGTTGCCGCGCCTCCGGGCGTTTCGGCGACCGCCAGCCCGGGAACGTCTTGGGGCGCGATGTATGCGGAATATCAAGCGCCGGAAACGGTCCCCGACGTCCCGTCGGGACCCGACGTTCCGGGGATACCCGCCGATCCGACGCCGCCCAGCGGCGACCCGGAGCCGATGGACATCGCTGCCTGATCTCCAGGAGGGGAACGTTGCGGATCTTCACCCGAATCTCGATCCTGTTTCTCGCGCTGTTCCTCGCTGTGGCGCCGACGTTCGCGCTCGCGCAAACGACGGGCGGCGGCGGCGGCAGCGGCGGCGGAACGACGACGAGCGGTGGTACCTCGGGCGGCTCGGGCACGAGCGGCACGACGAGCGGTACCACGACCGGTACGACCACGACCAACACGACGACGACCGACCAATCGTTCAACTGGACCTGGATCGTCATCGGCGCGGTGGTGCTGATCGTCATCGTCGGACTCGTAGCGATGTCGAACAATCGCTCCAGTTCGACCAGTACGACCGTCCGGCGCGATTAACTCGACCCGGCCGGAACGACCGTTACCGAAGGCTAAGAGCCGGCACGTGAGTGACCGGCTCTATCCTTATCTGCTCGAACCGAAGCTGACCACCGCGATCTGGGGCGGCGACGCGCTCGTCGCGCGCTATGGCAAGCACGGCGACCGCGCGCAGACGCTGGGCGAGTCGTGGGAGTGCTGGGACGAGAACCGCGTCGCGAACGGCGCGCTCGCGGGCAAGACCCTCGCCGAGCTGCGCGCCGAACTGCGCGACGAGCTGACCGGCGCGATCGACCCGTCGCGCAGCTTTCCGGTGCTGACCAAGATCATCGACGCGCGCAAGCCGCTGTCGGTGCAGGTGCACCCCGGCGATGGGTACGCGCAGCGCGTCGAGCACCAGCCCAACGGCAAAACCGAATGCTGGTACATCCTGTCGTGCGAGCCGGGTGCGGAGCTCGTGCTCGGCTGGACGCGCGACACGACGCGCACCGAATACGAGCGCCGCGTCGCCGACGGCACGCTGGGCGAGATCCTCCGCCGCGTCCCCGTCGCACCCGGCGACGCGTTCTACTTGCCGGCCGGGACGCTGCACGCGATCGGGGCGGGTATCCAGCTCTTCGAGACGCAGCAGGCCAGCGATCTGACGTACCGCATCTTCGACTGGAACCGCCTAGGCGACGACGGCAAGCCGCGCGAGCTGCACGTCGACAAAGCGGGCGACGTGCTCGACTACCGCGCCACGTTCCCGGGCGCCGTTTCGCAGATCAACTACAGCGCGGACGGGCTCGCTCGCACGCTGCTCATCGCCGATGCGGACTTCTTGGTCGAGCACGTCACGGTGACGCGCAACGACGCGTACGTCGACACCGACGGGTTGCCGCTGACGATCACGGCGATGGACGCGCACCTGCGCGTCGACGCCGGCGAGAACGCGAGCGCATTGCTCGAACCGTGGCAAAGCGTCGTGACGCCGGCGGCATCAGCGCGCGTCGCGCTCGTGCCGGGCGGCGAGCGCACGAGCGCGCTGCTGGTGCACGTGCGCCCGAACCTCTTGCGCGCGCGCGAGCGTGCGCTCGCAGCAGGCGTCGCAGCGCCCTTGGTCGACGGCTTTTTTCGGCAGTTTGCGTAGCTCGGCGATCCTGGGCTAGCCTGTGTCGGCGGTGACGGCAGCGCCGTTGCGGTTCGTGCCGTGCAGCACGGTGTCGATGATGCCGTACGCTTGCGCTTCTTCCGCGCTCATGTAGAAGTCGCGCTCGAGGTCGCGCAGGATGTCCTCGACCGGTTTGTGCGTCGTGCGCTCGTAGATGCCGGCGATGATCCGGCGCGTCGCGACGAGCTCGCGCGCGGTGATCTCGATGTCGGTTGCCTGGCCGCCGGTCTGCCCTATCGAAGGCTGATGGATGAGGATCTTGCTGTACGGCAGCGCCATCCGCTTCCCCGGCGCGCCGCCGGTGAGCAGCAGCGACGCGGCCGACGCCGCGAGCCCGGCGCAGATCGTCGCGACGTCGGGCTTGATCAACTGCATCGTGTCGAACATCGCGAGCCCGGCGCTCACGCTGCCGCCCGGGCTGTTCACGTAGAGGTCGATGTCGCGGTCGGGATCTTGCTTTTCGAGAAAGAGCAGCTGCGCGATCACGATGTTCGCCATCGTGTCGTCGATCGGGCCGGTGACGAACACGATGCGTTCCTGCAGCAGCCGCGAGTAGATGTCGTACGAACGCTCGCCGCGCGCAGTTTGCTCGACGACGATCGGGATGAGGCTCATGCGCCGCAGTCTAACAGACGCTGCGCCGCGCCGTCCCGCGCCGGCCGCCAAAAGCGGCCACTCGCGCGCAGGTGCGCCCGCGCGAGGCGCGCGAAGCGTCCTCCCATGAATACGCTGACCGACGCGCAGCGCGACCGCGTCCTCGCCCTGCTGCGGGAAGGCAAGACGCTGCGCCGGATCGAGCACGAGACCGGTCATCGGCGCGAGACCATCGCGGCATACGGGCGCCGTGCGGGGCTGCTCGACGACAAGGTGGCGAAGATCGCGCCTCCGAGCTCCCCGACGATGCTCGCAGCGTAGCATCCGGCGAGTTTGCGTCGGCGCACAGGACGCGGCTACGCCGCGGATGTACAAACCACGCGCGTGGCTACCACTTACAAAATCCTGATCATGGGCGCGTCCTACGGCTCCCTTCTTGCTGCCAAGCTGCTGGCGGCCGGGCATACGGTTCGGCTGGTCTGTCTTCCGGCGGAGGCGGAGTTGTTCAACGAGGACGGCGCGCGCATTCGCATGCCGGTCAGAGGCCGCGAAGGACTGGTCGAGATCCATAGCCGGAAGCTTCCGGGTACGCTGTCTGCGGGCGGTGCCGGCGGCAACGATCCCTCCGACTACGATCTCGTCGTCTTGGCGATGCAGGAGCCTCAATACCGCTCGCCCGGCGTTCGCGAGTTGCTGGATGCGGTCGCGAAAGCCCGCGTACCCTGCATGTCGATCATGAACATGCCGCCGCCGCCGTACCTCGCGCGCATTCCGGGGCTCGCCGTCGATACGCTCAGGGACTGCTACACCGACGCCGGTGTGTGGGACAGTTTCGACCCGAAGCTCATGACGCTATGCAGCCCGGACGCGCAGGCGTTCCGTCCGCCGGATGCCCCGGTCAACGTCCTGCAGGTCAGGCTGCCGACGAACTTCAGGGCGGCCCGCTTCGATTCGGATGCGCACACCGCGATGCTGCGCGAACTGGAATCGGGGATCGAAGCCGCGCGATTCGACGACGGCGACGGCAAACAGATCGAATTACCGGTCAAACTGAGAGTGCACGAGTCTGTTTTCGTGCCGATCGCGAAGTGGTCGATGCTGCTGGCCGGAAACTATCGCTGTGTCGAAAAAGACGGCGTGCGACCGATCAAGGACGCGGTGCACGGCGATATCGAAGCCACGCGTGCGGTGTACGACTGGGTCGTCGACGTGTGCAAGTCCCTTGGCGCAGTCGACAACGACCTCGTGCCGTTCGAAAAATACGCGAATGCGGCACTGTCGCTGAAAACACCCTCGTCCGCGGCCCGCGCGCTCGAGGCGGGCGCGCTCAACATCGAGCGCGTGGACCGTTTGGTGCAGACCATCGCGGCCCAGAAGGGCATGCAGAACGACGAAGTCGACAAGACCGTCGCGCTGGTCGACGGGTGGCTGGAGAAAAACCGAAAGAAAGCCTAACGCTTACAAGCGCGCTTTGGCTTGCACGACGCCGATCGCGGCGGCCAGCTGCGCGTCGGCGGCCGGATCGCCATAATGCGCGTGCGCGTTCTCGACCACGTTCACGTCGGGCATGAGGCCGATGCCGTCGATGACGCGGTTGCGCGGCGTCAGATAGCGCGCCGTCGTCACCTTCATCGCCGAGCCGTCGGCATTGTAGGTCAGCTGCTGCACGACGCCCTTGCCGTACGTGCGGCTGCCGACCAGCGTCGCCACGCCGGCGTCCTGCAGCGCGCCCGCGGTGATCTCCGACGCCGAGGCGGAGTAGTGGTTGACGAGCACGGCGACCGGGTGCGTTTCGTCGGCGTTGGCGTCCGCGGAAAACCGCGTCGTGCCGGAGCGCTCGGCGACCGACACGATCGGGCCGCTATGGATGAAGTGGTCGGCGACCGCGACGGCGGCGTTCACGTAGCCGCCGCCGTTGTTGCGCAAGTCGATCACGTACGCGCGCGCGTTCTGGCGCTGCAGGTGCTTGAGCGCCGCACCGAACTCTTCGGCGGTCGGTTCGCCGAACACGCCGACCGCGATGTAGCCGATCCCGTTGGGCAGGAGCTTCTGGTAGACGGTCGGCGCGTGCACCTCGGCGCGCACGATCGAGAACTCGTCGTGCGGCTTGCCGTCGCGCAGCACGCGCACGCGCACCGGCGTGCCCGTGCGGCCGAGCAGCTTCGCGCGCACGTGCGCGACGTCGAGCCCGCGCACGCTGGTGCCGTCGACGGCGTCGAACACGTCGCCGTTCTGAACCCCGGCGCCCTCGGCAGGCGTGCCGGGCGCCACGTAGGCCGCGCTGACGTCCTTGGTCTTCTCGTCCTGCTGCAGCAGCACGCCGATCCCGAAGACGTGCGGCGGGTTGAGCGGGCCTTGGAAACTCGTGAGCTCCTTGGGTGACATGAACACCGTGTAGCGGTCGCCCGCGGCGCGCGCCATCCCGGTAAGCGCGGCGAAGGTGAGGTCTGTCTCCGAGAGGCCGCCCCGGCCGCGCGCCCGGTCGATCGAGGCGAGGATATCCGCGACGGCGCTGTCGCCGGCCCGAGCCGGGGACGCCGGCGGTCCCCCGTGGTGCTTGCGCAGCGCGTCGGCGATGCCGCCGCGCGCGCCCGCGACCAGCTTGGCCGGCTCGACGCCGCGATAGAAGGTCTGCGTCAGCGCCCGGAAGCCGTGCTGGACGTCGTCGCGGTGCTGCAGCGAGAGCGCATCAGACGACGCCGGGCCGACCAGGGCAAGGGCGGCGACGAGCGCCGTGACGGCGCGGACGAGAGGAGACACGCACCGGGTTTTCGGACGCCGGACGGCTTCGGCCTCCGGATTCCTGCGTAGGGCAGGGCGCCCGAAGAGTGGTCCAGATCACCTAAACTCGTTGGGCCAAAGGTCCGATCTTTGAGGGCATGACACCACTCGTTGCCATGATGGCGGCGGTGTTCGGGCTCTCTCCCGTCGTCGTGGGAGTAGCTCAAGGGCAGGAAGCCCCGATCACCATCTCCTTCGTCAACCCGCACTACCCCGTACCCGCCGTGGACCAAGCGCGGGCTCTCGCGGACGACGTGAACGCGGAGCGTGTGAAGCGGGGTCTTCCGGCCCTGACCCGCGACGCGACGCTCGACCGCTTCGCCGCCGCGAAGGCGACCGAGATGGCCGCCCGCGGGTACTTCGGGCACACCGATCCGGACGGCATCACCTTCCAGGACCGGCTGCGCGCGTGGCACTGGCCGAACACGTACGCCGCGGAGAACATCGCATTCGACCGCGACGAACCGCACGCGCACACCGCGTTCATGAACAGCCCCGGACACGCGTCGAACGTCCTCGACCGCAATGAGCGACGCATCGGCGTCGCGGTCGTCACGGTGGGCGAGCACGAGACGTTCTACGTCGAGGACTTCTCCGGGAACTGATCGCGCGCGAACCAGAAGTTCGCCTGACCCGTGCCGATGGCGGCCTCG
>JALZBE010000451.1 GCA_030947665.1 Vulcanimicrobiota bacterium
CGTCGAGCGCGGTCGTGATGCGCGCCGCCGCAGGCGAGTCGGGCGCGACGTCGCGCAGCGCGCTCTCGAGCTGCAGCGCGATCGCGGTGAGGTCTTGCGCGAGCGTGTCGTGAATCTCGCGCGCGAGCCGCGTGCGCTCCGCCGAGCGCGCGGCGCTCGACTCTTCTTCCGCCAACCGCCCACGTTCGACCGCGAGCCCGATCTGCGCGCCGGTGACCGACAATAGCCGCAAGTCGCCTTCGGACAGGCGGCGCGGCACCGGCGGGCAGACGTTCATGATCCCTAGGCGCCGCTCGCCGAAACGCAGCGCGACCGACGCGTGCGACTGCAGCCCGTGCGTGAGCGCGTCGCCGCCCTCCCGCGCGCCGCGCCGCAGCCGCGAGCACGCGATGATGTCGACGTTCTTGGAATCGAAGTCGCCGTCCACGAACGACTCCATGCACCAGCACAGATCGCCCGTCATCTGCACCGGCTCGCGCAGGTACGGCGGCAGCTCGTGCGCCGCGGCGAGATAGAAGCGGCCGGTCTCGGGATCGAGGATCCAAATCCAGCCGGCCGCGAGATCGAGCGCGCGCACGATCTCGCGCAGCGCCGCTTCGAGCGCGCGTTCGACGTCGGTCGCGGTCAGCGCGCTCGCGATCGCATCGAAGAGCGCAACGTCACGCTCGTGCACGGCGGCCTTTGACTAGGTCCGATAAGCCTCGGAGGCCAAGAACATGCCGGGAGGTGGGCATTGGACGAGTTTCTCCCGGGCTTCGAAACATTCCGTTATCATCCGCGCGGTACATCCGTCGAACTGCTCAAACCATGTCCGAGTTGTAAGAAGCTCGGTACCGGTGACGCCTGGGCGCGCGACGATAAGACCGTCGCCGTCGTCTGTCTACGATGCTACCACGAGTTCTCGCTACCAAAGCGGAGGTTCGGCATCAAAGTCGGGCTGACACCCGAAGACCTTGCCACGGCCAAGAAACCCCGGTCGACGGAAGCCCGTGATGCTCGGATACATGCCCGCACGAATTATACTTGCGTCTATTGCGAGGGCGAGCGTGACGCCCGGCGATTCCGACTTGGGCAACTCGTCGGCCGTCGCATTCTATCGGAGACTCATGCCCAAGCGTTGTCGTCTTCCCTTGGAAGTGCGACGTGGAATGATCTCGTCGCGGCGCTCGGTACCGAACCACGAAATCTGTTCGGGTTGACCGTCGACCATCTCATCGGATTCGAAGATCAAAACGATCTCGGCGGTGACCTGGAACCCCGCGAGCGCGAGCGCTGTGAGGACGTATGGCTAGTATCGGCTCACATCGGATGCAATCGCGCGAAGTACGCGGTCGGGCGTACGATGATCGACCGACTCAACGTGTATCTTCGCTACGTCTGGCCGTTTGCCGGTAGAGACGACGCCGCACGGTGGGACGATTTCCGACTATACGTAGACGTGCTGGACAAGCTCTTGCGGCTTCGATTATCCGAGCGTAGCGACCGCAGCGCGTCCGCGCGAAGCTAAGTATTCCGCAATTGAGACCACGCTCTTCGAGCGCTGGGAACGCCAGGCTCGTAAATCTGCGTTTTCTTCGGCGTCGTGCGCTAGGACGGCGAGCACGTCATCGACAGCCAGGGTTACAACGACCGAAGGGAGCGCGTTTTTCTCCGTCCGAAAAGAGACGGACACATGATTGCTGCGTAGAGCATCAAAAACGAGCGTTGCGTTGTCGGCGTCGACATAAAAGGCGCCGCTGGTGCCGAGTATCGTGTACATTCCGGGCCTACGCATAGTTCATAGTCTCTCGACGCTCGTTGCGGTCCCTTTCTCGTCACGATCCGTTCATGTGGACGAGCTGTCGACCGCCCTCGTCCGCTTCTCCACGTCCGGGATCCGGGGGTGTGAACAAGCTGTGGAGGCGACGATGCGGGGCGGTTCCCGGCCGGGTCTGAGAAGATTGTGGAAAGTCGCCCGCACGACGGCATTCCCTCTCCGGCGCGCATTCGGCAAGATACGACGGCCTTAGGAGGTTTTCAGCAAGCGGGCACCTGGAAATAGGCCGCTTATGGACACCCACGGTCTCGAATACGCCTTCGTCCGCTCCACCGAGGCGGCGGCCATCGCCGCGGGGCGGCTCGTAGGGCTCGGGGACAAGAACGCCGTCGACGGGGCGGCCGTCGAGGCGATGCGCACGGCGCTGCGCGATGCGGCGCTGGCCGGGGTGGTCGTGATCGGCGAGGGCGAGAAGGACGAAGCGCCGATGCTCTACCACGGCGAGGAGATCGGGAACGGCAACGGCCCGTCGCTCGACGTCGCGGTCGACCCCATCGACGGCACGACGCTCGCCTCGCGCGGCGGCCCGGGTGCGATCTCGGTCATCGCCGCGGCGCCGCGCGGCACGCTGTTCCGCACGCGTGTGCCCTACATGGACAAGCTCGTCACCGGCCCAGCTGGACGCGGGGTCGTTTCGATCGATCTGCCGCTGGAAGAGAACTTGCGTCTGTTGGCGCGCGCGAAAGGCCGCGAAGTCTCCGACCTCACCGTCGCGCTCCTCGACCGCCCGCGCAACGAGCACTTGATGAAGCACGTGCGCGCAGCCGGAGCGCGCGTGCGGGTGTTCGGCGATGGGGACGTGGCGAACTCGGTGTACGCGGTGCTGGAGGAGCGCGCGAACGTGGACGTGCTCGCCGGGATCGGGGGCTCGCCTGAAGGCGTGATCGCGGCCTGCGCGGCGCGCGCGCTGGGCGGCGAGATGCAAGGCCGGTTGTGGCCGCGCGACGAGGCCGACGAAACGATCGCACACGACGAAGGGCACGAGATCAGCAAGACGCTCACGCTCGACGATCTGTGCGCGAGCGACGACGCGCTGTTCGCGGCGACGGGCGTGACCGACGGCGAGTTCCTCACGGGCGTGCGCTACCGGCGCGGTTCGGCGTTCACGCAGTCGATCGTGATCTCGACGTACACGCGCTCGGTGCGCACGATCGACGCGCGCCACGAGCTGCGCCCGCGCGAGCTGCACCTGCGGCCGATCGAACCGAGCCGCACGACCACCGGCTGACGTCGCGCAACGGCGCCCAACGAAAAGCTCCGCAGCGCGTGCGCTGCGGAGCTTCGTTAGCCGGTTGCGGTTCGGCTACGCGTCAACGGCCGTCGTGGTCGCGGTCGTGGCGTTTCTTGTGCTTCCAGCCTTTGTGCTTGCCGGGGGTCCACGAACGGGTGTTGGGGACCCACTGGCCGTTCACCCAATGGCCGCCGGTGGGGTTGTTGGAAACCCACTGACCGTTCACCCAGTGTTGGCC
>JALZBE010000452.1 GCA_030947665.1 Vulcanimicrobiota bacterium
CGTAATGAAGCGTTCCGATCTGCGCAGCCTGCGCGAGCTCACCCTCAAAGATCTCGAGCAGCGCGCTCGCGAGACCAAGGAAGAGCTTTTCAACCTGCGCTTCTCCCTGCGCACCGGGCACCTCAGCGATTTCTCGCGCGTGAAGCTCGTGCGCCGTACTTACGCCCAGATCCAAACTGCGATCTCCGAGAAGAAGATCGCCGAGGCCCGTCATGGAGCAGCCTAACCCCGTGCAAACCGAATCGGCCGCGCCGGAACAGACCGCGTCACCCGCACGTGCGGAGCGCGGCAACCGCCGCCGCGTCAAGCAAGGCCGCGTCAAGAGCGACAAGATGGACAAGACCATCGTGGTCGTGACCGAGACGCGCGTCCCGCACCCCGTCTACAAGAAAGTCGTCCGGCAGTCGACGCGCTTCAAGGCGCACGACGAGAAGAACGACGCGAAGACGGGCGATTTGGTGCGCATCCAAGAGTGCCGCCCGATGTCGCGCGACAAGCGCTGGCGTCTGGTAGAAATCCTCGAGCGAGCGAAGTAATGATCCAGCAAGAGACGCGGCTCAAAGTGGCCGACAACTCAGGCGCGCGGGAGTTGCTGTGCATCCACGTCAGCGGCGGGTCGCGGCATCAGTACGCGCACGTCGGCGACATCATCGTCGGGACGGTGAAGAGCGCGATCCCGGGTGCGGCCGTGAAGAAGGGCCAAGTCGTGAAGGCGGTCGTCGTTCGCACGTCGGCGCCGATGCGCCGGCCGGACGGTTCGGTGATCCGCTTCGACGAGAACGCGTGCGTGATCATCAAGGGCGACAAGGACAACTTGGACCCGCGCGGGACGCGCGTGTTCGGGCCTGTCTGCCGCGAACTGCGCGACCGCGGTTTCCTGAAGATCGCGTCGCTGGCACCGGAGGTCTTGTAGTCGTGGCGCTCAGAGAAAAAAATAGCAACATGAAGACGGCTGCGAAGGCGCCACGTGTGGCGCTGGATTCACGTTGCGTCCTGAAAGGACGCAACCCATGAGCTCTCCTCTGAAGCGGCAGGGCGTCGCGAAGTCTAAGATCGTCAAAGGCGATACCGTCGTGCTGCGGCGCGGCAAAGATAAAGGCCGGCGCGGCATCGTCAAGCACGTGTTCCCCAAGGACGGTGCGGCGACGGTCGAGGGCCTCAACATTGTGAAGCGCCACACCAAGGCGGGCGCGACGGGCGTCAAGAGCGGCGGCATCCTCGAGATGGAAGCCAAGATCCCGTTGTCCGCGCTGATGGTCATCGATCCGAAGACCGATCTTCCGACCCGCGTGCGCCGCATCCGTCAGCCCGACGGCACCACGGCACGCGTCGGCAAGTCGGGCGAACCACTGCTCGCGTCGAGCAAGGTACGCTGAATCATGAGCGCTAGCAATAGAAACATCGACATGTCGCCGGCTGCGGAGGCGCCACGTGTGGCGCTGGATTCACGTTGCGGCCCGAAGGGACGCAACTAATGGCTGCAAGATTACGCGAGAAGTACCAGACCGAGGTCGTTCCCAAGCTGAAGGAGCGGTTCGATTACAAGAACCCGATGATGGTCCCGAGACTCGAGAAGGTCGTCATCAACATGTCCGTCGGCGAGGCGATCCAGAACTCGAAGGCGCTCGAAAAAGCGGTCGACGAGCTGACGACCATCAGCGGCCAGAAGCCCGTGATCACCAAGGCGAAGAAGTCCATCGCGGCGTTCAAGCTTCGCGAGGGGATGAACATCGGCGCCAAGGTGACGCTGCGCGGCGAGCGGATGTACGTGTTCCTCGACAAGCTGTTCAACGTCGTGCTGCCGCGTATCCGCGACTTCCGCGGGCTCAACCGTAAGTCGTTCGACGGGCGCGGCAACTACAACCTCGGCCTGCGCGAGCAGCTGGTGTTCCCCGAGATCAACTTCGACAAGGTCGACAAGGCGCGCGGCATGGACATCGTCATCGTGACGACCGCCCGCAACGACGAAGAAGCGACCGAGTTCCTCACCCACATGGGGCTGCCGCTGCAGAAGCCTGCCGCGACGACCGCCGGAGCATCGCGATAATGGCGAAGACCTCGAGTATCGAGAAGTCGAAGCTGCGCCCGAAATTTTCGGTGCGGCAGCACAACCGGTGCAAAGTGTGCGGCCGCCCGCGCGCGTACTACCGCAAGTTCGGCATGTGCCGGATCTGCTTCCGCGAGAACGCGCACCGCGGCTTCATCCCGGGCATCACGAAGGCTAGCTGGTAATGGGCGTCATCACCGATCCGATTGCGGACCTGCTCACGCGCATCCGCAACGCGAACAACGTCAACCATCAGACCGTTGACATTCCCGCCTCGAAGATGAAGAAGGCCGTCGCGCAGATCCTGCTCGACGAAGGCTTCATCACCGGGTTGGAAGAGCTAAAGGCGGAAGGGCCGCAAGGCACGCTCCGCATCACGCTCAAGTACGGCCCCGAGAAGGAGAAGGTCATCACCGGCCTTCGCCGCATCAGCCGGCCCGGTCTGCGCGTGTACACCTCGAAGACGGAGATCCCGCGCGTCCTGGGCGGGCTGGGTCTCGTCATCATGTCGACCTCCAAGGGCATCATGTCGGGCAAGCGCGCCAAGCGCGAAGGCTTCGGCGGTGAAGTCCTAGCGTACGTGTGGTAATCGATCATGTCTCGTATTGGTAAACTGCCCGTGACCATTCCGTCCGGCGTCGACGTGACGCTGAACGACGGCTCCGTCGCGGTCAAAGGGCCGAAGGGCTCGCTGCAGCAGCACATTCTGCCGGTCGTCACGGTGACGATCGAAGGCGGGCAAGTTGTCGTCGCGCGCAAGAGCGACGACAAGCCCGGGCGTTCGGCGCACGGTCTCACGCGCACGCTCGTCGCGAACATGATCGACGGCGTCACGAAGGGCTTCCGCAAGTCGCTGGAGCTCCAAGGCGTCGGCTTCCGCGTCAACAAGGCCGGCGAGAACCTCAACTTCTCGCTCGGCTTCTCGCACCCGGTGACGTACTCGGCGCCCGACGGCATCGCGTTCACAGTCGAGGGCACGAACCGCGTGCACGTCGACGGGATCGACAAGCAGCGCGTCGGCCAAGTCGCCGCGGAAATCCGCAATCTGCGCCCGCCCGAGCCGTACAAAGGCAAGGGGATTCGCTACGCCGGCGAGGTCGTGCGGAAGAAACTCGGCAAGGCCGGGAAGGCCGGTAAGAAATAATGCCGATCTCACGCAACGATCAGCGCACCAAGCGGCACTCGCGTCTTCGCAAGAAGGTTGTCGGCACGCCGGGTCGCCCGCGGCTGC
>JALZBE010000074.1 GCA_030947665.1 Vulcanimicrobiota bacterium
AGCCGGCCGTTCGCGGTCATCCCGCTGAAGAGCGCCATCAGCGACGCCGTGCCGTCGACGACCGCGGCGTCGACGACCTGGCCGCGGCCCGACCGCTCGCGCTCGTACAACGCCGCCGCGATCCCCAGCGCGAGGTAGAGCGCGCCGCCGCCAAAATCGCCGATGAGATTGAGCGGCGGCGGCGGCGGGGCGTTCGCCGGACCTAGCGCCGCGAGCGCGCCGGTGAGCGCGATGTACGTGAGGTCGTGGCCGGCCGACTGCGCGAGCGGCCCCGTTTGCCCCCAACCCGTCATCCGCCCGTAGATCAGCCGCGGATTGCGTTCGAGTGCCGCGTCAGGGCCGAGTCCCAAGCGCTCCATCACGCCGGGGCGAAAGCCTTCGATCAGCACGTCGGCATGCGCGATCGCCGCGAGCGCGAGGTCGATCGCGTCGCGCGATTTGAGATCGAGCGCGAGCGACGATTTGCCGCGCGACGTCACGGCATCGCTCTCCACCGGATTACCGGCACGCTCGATCCGCACGACGTCGGCGCCCAGGTCGGCGAGCAGCATCGCGCAAAACGGCGCGGGCCCGATCCCCGCGAACTCCAGCACGCGAACGCCGTCGAACGGACCGCTCATCGCGGCCCGCTCGCAAATCCCCACGGCAGCGCGATCGCGCAAAATGCAACGACGATCGGCTCCAACCGCCTCATACCGATTGGTATTCCGCCGGCGACCGGCCAAGTTCCGGCGCGCTGCGGCGGGGATTTGCACGCAAGCACGAACGAGCCGAGCCTCTGGGAGGTCCGCGATGCTTCGTTCTCCGATCGTCTTCGCTTTCGCCGCCGCCGTGTCGCTGATCGCGACCGCGGTCCCCCCCGCCGCCGTCGCCGCGCCGTCGGCGGGGCCGAACGGCACGGCGTTCTACGTTCCTCCGTCACCGCTGGCGCCGGGCCGCCACGGCGACGTCATCTGGGCGCGCCCGCTGACCACGGCCGCCGCGTTGCCGCATGCGGCGCAGAACTCGCTCGTGCTCTATCACACGACGTCCGTCGACGGGCGCGACGTCGCGGTGTCCGGTACCGTCGCGGTACCGGCCGGAACGATGCCCGCGGACGGCTGGCCCGTGATCAGCTGGGCGCACGGCACGACAGGCGACGGACCGTCGTGCACGCCGTCGCTCGACGACGCGACGGCGCCGGAACATTGGTATCTCGGGCCGGTAAATGCGCTCCTCGACAGCTACGTCGCGCACGGGTACGCGGTCGTGCAGACCGACTACGAAGGGCAAGGCACGCCGGGCGTGCACCCGTATCTGGTCGGCGTCGCCGAAGGCCGCGATGTGGTCGACATGGTGCGCGCGGCGCGCCTCGTGAACCCGCGTATCGGCCGGCGCTTCGTGGCGATGGGGCACTCGCAAGGCGGGCAGTCGGCGTTGTTCGCGGCATCGCTCGCACCGGCGTGGACGCCGGAGCTGACGGTGCTCGGCGGCGTCGCGCTGGCGCCCGCATCGCATCTCGGACCCTGGCTGCGCGGGCTCACGCAGCGCCAGGAGCCGTATCTCGGCTTCGGTTTCGCGGCGTTGCTGATCCGCGGCTACGCGTCGATCGACCCCGCGATTCGCGCGGACCGGCTGCTGGCCGACAGCGCGCTGCCGCCGCAGTCGCAGCTGACGGATCGCTGCGTGCTCGGTTTGATCAAGCCCGACTCGTGGGCCGGGCTCGTCCCGGCCAACGCGTTCCGCGCCGGCGCGGACATTGCGCCGCTGGTGCGCCAAGCGGATGCGAACGAACCGGGCACGCAGTCGTATGCGGTGCCGCTGCTGATGCTGCAAGGGACGGCCGACACGACGGTCGCGCCGGCGTCGACCGACCTCGTCCGCAGCGAGCTCTGCGCGAAGGGGACGACGCTGACGTACCGTGCGCTGCCGGGCGCGACGCACAACGGCATGCTCGCCGACGCGTTCGCCGCGGCGCAATCATGGATCGACGCGCGCTTCGCCGGGACGGCGGCGACGTCGAATTGCGCAGACGCAGTGAAAGCCGGCCCCTAGGTCGGAACCCGATCGAAGAACGACCAGATCAGCGCCGGGCCATTGATGTCCGGCGCCCGCGATCGTCGTGAGCTGCACGACAGCGCCGTTCGCGCACGCGGACCGTGCGGTGGTCACCGAACCGGCCGTCGTCGTGACCGGCGCCGCGCACTCGTCGACTTTGCGAAATACGTCGAGACCGGCGTTCACGGGGCGGTACGTCAGATGCACGAACCCGCCGCCGGGGCCGCCGTCGAACGGTACGTTGCGGTCGGCCAGGCCGTGCACGTGCAAGACGGAGACGCGCTGCGGGCGATCGCACGTGACGGTGAGCGCCGCAGCGACCGGTGCAATCGCGGCGATCGGCAGCGCCGACTCGCACGCCAGGCGGTACGCCATCATGCCGCCGTTGGAGATCCCCGTGACGTAGAGCCGCCGCGGATCGGTCGCATATGCGCGTGACGCTGCGCGAATCGCCGCTTCGATAAACGCGACGTCATCGCCGTTGCGCGCGTGCGGCTGCCCGCAGCAGTCACCGGCGTTCCACGCCTTCGCGAACCCGTCCGGATACAGCACCACGAACCCGTAGCGGTCTGCGAGCGCGTCCCAGCGATACGCCGTCTCGGCTTGCGCGCCCGACCCGAACCCGCCGTGCAGCACGACGACGAGCGCCGGCGACGACGCGCGTTCCGCGGGCGCGTAGATGTGATAGGTTCGGTCGAAACCGCCCATGGTGACGTGCTCATCCGCGCGTGCCGGCGCGCCAGCGGCAAACGCCGCGAGCGCAAGCATGAGGACGACGGCCGCACGGGCGCCTCGCGGGCGTAGCATCCAGGGGCCTTGCGTGGCCCCGCTCGACCATCCCGCCGGCCTTGCGGAGCCCTAATCTTTGTGATACAAAGCTATAAATGCTACGACTTTGTAAGGCAGAGTGATGCTGAAACACCTCATCGGGGTCGCGCTTATCCTCATGGGCGCCTCGATTGCCTGGTTCATCCTGGGCGGAACCATCGCCGTGCGCACGCACGACTCCGACAGCGCGCAGCGCGGTCAGCTCGCCGCGGCGTGGGGCTCCGAACAGGTGCAGACGGCGCCGCTGTTCACGTTCCCCAACCCGCACCTGGACGAGCACGGCGCCACGGTCGAGCGCACCCCGGTCACGCCGGCGTCATCGCGCATCGACGTCGACCTCGTGCTCGATCCGCGGCAGAAAGGGCTGCTCTGGTACAACACGTACGCGGTGCGCTTCGACGCGACGTACCGGATCACGAACCCGAGCGGATGGGCGATGCAGCTCGAGTTTCCGTTTCCGTCGGACAGCGCGACGTACGACGACGTGACGCTCGCGGTCGACGGAAAACGCATCCCCGTGACGAGCGCGAGCGGGGCGGTCCTCGCCGCGCTGCCCGCCGCACGCGGCCGCACCTCGACCGTGACCGTGCGCTATCGCTCGCACGGTATCGGCACGTGGACGTACCGCTTCGGTCAAGGCATCGTCGCGGTCCACGATTTCACGCTCAAAATGAACACGAACTTTCGCGCGATCGACTTTCCGCCCGGGACGCTCGCGCCGACCGTCGAGAACCAAACGCCCGCGGGCTGGCAACTGACCTGGCGCTACACCGATCTGGTCGGCGGCTCCGGCGTCGGCATGTCGTTTCCGCAGCGGCTGCAGCCCGGACCGCTCGCGGAGCGCATCACGCTGTGGGCGCCGCTCTCGCTGCTGTTCTACGTGTTCGTGATGCTGGTGATCACGACGCTGCGCCGCATCGACTTGCACGCCATCAACTACTTCTTCTTGGCCGCGGCGTTCTTCGCGTTCCACCTGCTCTTCGCGTACACCGTCGACCGCATCCCGGTGAGTTGGGCCTTCGCGATCTGCTCGATCGTGTCGATGTTCTTGACGGTGTCGTACTTGCGCCTCGTCGTCGGGCTCCGCTTTGCGGCGGTTGAGGCCGCGCTCGCGCAGTTCTTCTACCTGATCCTGTTCTCGTACGCGCTGTTCGACCAGGGTTACAGCGGGCTGTCGATCACAACCGGCGCGATCGTCACGCTGTTCGTCACCATGCAGGTGACAGGACGCATCGACTGGTCCGAGCGCTTCGGTTCCAAACGCGGTACGCCGCTAAGCGCGGCCTAGTAGTAGGCTCGGATACTCAAATCGGACCCGAGCGAATACACCGTCGAGCCGTCCGGTGAAACCGCGACTGCGACACCGTACCCGCCGGGGACCGGCACCCACGTCGTGCCGGTGTATTGATAGATTTGGTAGCCGCCCGGCCCGGTGGGCGACGTACCGATCACGTACGCGATGCCGCGCGGCGCGGCGGCGATGGCATACGCCGCGCCCGGCAAGACGACGTAACCGCCACTGGGGTTGGCGCGACTGATCTGGTAGTCGGCGGTAATGGCCCACAGAACACCGTCGGACGAGACCGACACCTTCGACGCATATCCCTCGACCTGGGTCCAAGTCGTGCCGTTCCAGCGGTGGATGCCGTAATTCCCCGCGGGACCGACCGGATCGTCGCCGACGACATACGCCGTTCCGGCTGACGTAACGGAAATCTCGCGTGCGCTCCCGGGGAGCACATCATATCCCGAGCCGTGCGCACGGCTGATTTGATGGTCGGCCGTCAATGCCCAGACGGTGCCCTCCGGAGCAACGGCAACTTTCCACGCGTAGCCCGCCAATTGCGCCGAAAAACTTCCGGCGGCCGGGGACCCGACCCACTGGTACAAGGCGAAGTTTCCGGGGGGACCGAGAGGGTTCGACCCGATGACGACGGGGTCGAATCCCGGTCCCGCACCGATCGAGCTCGCGGCCCCGTTCAAGACGTGCCAGGTTGGAGCTGGTGTCGGTGTGGGATTTTGCGCGCTGACGGTCCACGTGCTGGCCACGGTATACGGCGAACTGCCGTTCCCCGCGTACGAGAAGTAATAGCTCGGAAATGAACCGTCCTGGCTCGTCGACAGACAAGATGCCGGGCCGTGACCATTCGAGTTGATGAAGTACGAGTTCCACCACCCGACCGTTTCCAACGTATATGAGCCGTAGTCCAGCGCATACGCGGTCGCCGTTACGGGCCGGTAAGCGTAGTCCGTCTGGCCGGAGAATCCGATGGCCTGACAGTACCCCGGCGCGCCGCCGCCCGTGGTCGTGCGCTGGTTCGGCTCGTTGTAGTACTCCGTGAACGACCAGCCGCTGGTGTCGCTCACCGCCGCGCCGGGTGGTTCGGTCGCGATCTCTTCCCACACGTTGTTTTGATTGTTGTAGAGCATCGCGTGATCGGCGCCGTCGCTGCTGCGGTAGTTCTCGATGGTGTACGACTGGGTGCCGTCGGCGTAATTTCGCGCGTACGCGAACCATTCCGATGTCTGGAAGAGCTTCACGACGATGAATTGACCACCGCCGCGGCAAAAATCGAAGACGTAGAACGCGGACGTGCCGGACCAGAAACCGCTGCCGCTTTCGAAGCATCCGTTCGGCTCTTTGGTGGTGTCCGCAAAGACGACGTTGTAGTATGGAAATCCGCGCGGGTCCTGCCCAAGGACCGCGGTACCATCGGCAACCTTGAAGCCCTGGTAGCCCGACTGCATCGCGTAGACGCCGGCATAGTTCGAGGTTATGATCGTGCCGATGTTTGCGTGCTCGTAGGGGGAATCCGTCGTCACGTTTTTCAGCCCGCGCTGATCGCCGAAGCGCTCTTGCCGCGGCGTATGCGCGTTGAGCAGCGCGAGCTGATCCGGTTTGAGATTGATCGCCCGCGTGGAATCCTTGCGGACGTTCGCGCGGCTGTCGCCCTGCGCGAGCGGGCGCGGCGCGCCGTTGGGCAGTGCATCGAACGACAAGGCGTGCTGCGTGCCGGACGTAGCGATCCCCGGCGCCGGCGGCATCCCGGTGTGTCCGCCGCCGCAGCCGGCAAAAACGGACGCGAAAAGTGCAGCCGATGCTAGGCGCGCGCGAGCTGAAAGCATGTATCTTCTCTCGATCAGGCGGAGGACCGCCGCCGCTCTAGTAGTAGGCTCGGATACTCGAATCCGACCCGAGCGAATACACCGTGGAGCCGTCCGGTGAAACCGCGATCGCGACGCCGTACCCGCCGGGGACTGCCACCCAGGTCGTGCCGGTGTATTGATAGATTTGGTAGCCGCCCGGCCCGGTGGGCGACGTGCCGATCACGTACGCCATGCCGTGCGGCGCGGCCGCGATGGCGTATGCCGCGCCCGGCAACACGTCGTATCCGCCGCTGGAATTCGCGCGGCTGATCTGCAAGTCGGCGGTAATGGCCCACAGAAGGCCGTCCGACGAAACCGAAACCTTCGACGCATATCCTACGACCTGGACCCAGGTCGTGCCGTTCCAGCGGTGGATGCCGTAATTCCCCGCGGGACCCACGGGATCGTCGCCCACGACATAGGCGGTTCCATTGGTCGTCACCGAGATCTCGCGCGCGCTCCCGGGAAGGACGTCGTATCCGCCGGCGCCGTTCGAACGGCTGATTTGATGATCGGCCGTCAACGCCCAGAGCGTGCCTTCCGGCGACACGGCAACCTTCCACGCGTAGCCGTTCAATTGCCGCGAGAAACTCCCCGAAGCCGCGGAACCGACCCACTGGAACAAGGCGAAGTTTCCGGGGGGACCGAGAGGGTTCGACCCGACGACGATCGGGTCGAAGCCCGGTCCCGCACCGATCGAGCTTGCAGACCCTTGCAAGACGTGCCAGGCGGCAGCGGGAGTCGGTGTCGGCGCCGGTGTCGGGTTGACGGCCACCTCCCACGCGTAATTCGCGGCGAGTACGGTCGCGCCGTAGAACACCGGCTGATAGGGTGCGTCGAAGCAGCCTGCGTCGCGGCCGTACTGCGTGTGTGAATTGCTCGGGTCGACCGGGCGCCACGTGCCGTTCGAAAACACGTTCGCGTCGATCGAGTACACCGACCCCGGCAGCGCCAGGCACGGCGAGCCGGACGGTCCGTTGTAGTATTCGAACATGTCCCAGCCGCCGCGGCTGTCGAGCGCGTACGGGCCGTCGTTGAGCAGCTCTTCATTCGCGGCCGCGCTGTAGTTGTAGATATATGCGTGGTATATCCCGCCTTGATCCGCCACCGTTTGCACGGTTACGCCCTGGAACGTGTCACCGTTCGGCGCGCGGAACGTCCGCACGTAGCTGCTCTGAACCGCCGGATTGGTCAAGTCTTTCGAGACACACCAGGCGTTCTGGCACTTCGCCGACGCCCAGTCCCACGTGCCGACGAACGCGCCATGGTCCGGTTTGTACACGATCCCGATCTCGAGCGAATCCGGGTCGGGAGCGCGCAGCGTCGGAGCGTACAGCGCGACGTGCCCGAAAATATAGTTGGGATACACGGCCTGCGTCGCCGATGCGCCGGTAACCGCCGCTCCGCTCCCGTCGGTGTTGTTGAGCACGGGCCAAAACTCGCCGTGTCCGTCGCTGCTCGAGGTCGTGTTTCGCGGCGTGCGCGATGCAGCTTCCGCTTCCAGCGGTTCGCGCCGGCCGCGCACGAACGTCGTCCCGGCCGGCGGCGGCGCACCAATGGGCAGCGCGCGGAGGATGCGCGGCGATCCGCTCGAGATCTCCGCCGGCGGCAGCGGCGGCGGCGGCGTAACCACGGCGCCCGGCGCCCTCGCGGCTGCTCCGTTTGCGGCGAGCCGAGAAGCGGGCAGCGCCGATGTGCTCGTGCGCGGCGAGCAACCGCTCGCAAAAAGAAGCGCGGCGACAGCCGCGGTAAGCACAAAGGCGTAACGGCTCGGAATGACCACCACAACCACCCTTCGATCGTAGACCGGCGCCGTTCCACTTTGCTACAGCGAAACCTGTCTTCGGTTCGCTCCGCGGCTCACTCCTCGCCGTCGTAATAATCCGTCGTCGCGGTGCGCACGTGCGCGCGCACGGGCGACCGCACGGTCCACTTGTCGCTGTCGGGGTAATGCGTCGACTCGCCGATCGGGTTGTCGGCGACGACGTAGAGCACGAGGTCCTGCGCGCTGTCGTTCGACACGACGTGCGCTTCGCCGGGCTTGAAGATGAAGGCGTCGCCGGCTTCGATCGGCGTGGTCCCGCCGTCGTGGCGGACGACGCCCGTGCCGGAGATCACGTGGTAGAACTCCCACTGCGCGCTGTGCGAGTGATACGGAAACGGGGTCGCGCCGGGCGGCAGGCGCATGATCTCGACGTCAAAGGGGTGGCGCTCGTCGAGGTTCATCGACTGCGGGATACGCCCCAGCGCTTCTGAGACTTGCTTGCCGGCACCGAGGAACGTGCCTTTGGGCGACGACCACGTGAGCTCGTCGATCTCGTTCGTGTTGACCTTGCGCATACTGCGCGGTTTTCGACGTCCGGCTCGCCGCGCCAGCCAGGGGACCGCCGTCCGCTCGGCGAGTAACTGCTAGTCTCATGCCGCCGTCCACCGCCATCGAGTTTTCGGGTGTCCAGAAGTGGTTCGGGACCAACCACGTGCTGGCCGACATCGATCTCGCGGTCGCCACCGGCGAGGTCGTGGTCGTGATCGGACCGTCGGGCTCGGGCAAGAGCACGCTGATACGCTGCATCAACGGCCTCGAAGCCGTGCAGGAAGGC
>JALZBE010000453.1 GCA_030947665.1 Vulcanimicrobiota bacterium
CTTCGACACCAGGGCCGAGCGCGTCCGAACGTCCATCACTTCGTAGACGCGGCGCGTTTGATTGCGGATGGTGTTCTTGCTGCGGCCGAAACGCTCCGCGATCTCCGCGGTCGAGCGGCCCTCGCAGATCGCGAGCATCACGCGGTGCTCAGCTTTGCTCAGCTGCTCCACGCCTTGGGCACGCTCGGCGAGCGCGGCGTAGCGGCGCCGTAGCCAC
The DNA here is from genome assembly GCA_030947665.1 of Vulcanimicrobiota bacterium. GTDB lineage: Bacteria > Vulcanimicrobiota > Vulcanimicrobiia > Vulcanimicrobiales > Vulcanimicrobiaceae > Vulcanimicrobium. The sequence continues at coordinate 218 of JALZBE010000453.1, forward strand.
GAGCGCGGGACGACGCGGGTCAACTCGTCGGCGCGGTGCAGCGAATCGCCGCCCGGCGCGATCTCCGCGAGCGCGAGCAACGTGACAGCCTCGTCGTAGCGGTCGCCCAGCCGGCGCCACACCGCGGCCGCCGAACGAAGTCGCTTCAGCGACTCGCCGGTGTCGCCCCGAGCGCGCGCGAGCGCGGCGCGCGCGACATCTTCGAGTGCGTCGAGCCGCGGCTGCACGTCGAGCACGTCGAGCGGCGCGCGCGGCGCGGGCAGCGACGCGTACAGCGCGGATAACTCCGCCGCGGTCGCGGTGTCGATCTCCGCGGCGTCGCGGATCAGCGCGAGCAGCGATGCGCGATCCTCCGCGCCGGTCGCGGCCCAGTCGACGTCGGCTGCGACCGCGGCCGCCTTGCGCACCAGACGTTCCGGTGTGAACGCGTCGCCCGCGGCGCGCACGATGCGCGCCACGGTGACGAGCGCGGCGACGCGCTGCGCGCCGGCGGCCGATGCGAACAGCGTTTCGTCCGCGAGCCGCCAGGCTTCGCCCGCGTTGCCGTCCAGCAGCTCGACGAACGCGCGGTCGCGGCGGACAGCGAACCAGCGCGTCTGCAATCCGGGCGACCACGTCATCGCGTCGACGTCGGCGCGCACGCGCGCGAACAGCTTGAGGTCGAGCGTGTCCAGCGCGATGCCGGTCATGCCGCGCAGCAGCGACGCGACCATGAGCGCGTCGCGGTGCGCCGTTCCGCGCAGCACCTCGAGCGCGTCGAGGAAGTGCCGCGCGGCGATCGGGTAGCGTTCGCGCCGCACTTCGATCCAGCCGTACAGCTCGAGCGCCCGCGCGTGGATGATGTCGGCATCCGGATCGGCGTGCGCGTCGAGCACCGTCTCCGCGTCGTCGAGCCGGTTCGCCGCGTAATACGCGAGCGCGAGATCGTAGCCGGCCTCCGCGCGCACGGCGTGGTGCGTGTTCGCGCCGTCCGCCGCTGCGCGCTCCAGCAGCGGCAGCCCCTCACCGGCCCGGCCCAATCGTACCAATGCCGTCCCGCGCAGCATAGCAGCGGTGACGTGCTCGTCGGCGCCGTCGGCGAACTCGGCGGCATCGTCGAGGGCGATGAGCGCCCGCGGCGGCTGGCCGGCGCGCAGCGCGGCGCGGGCCAGCAGAAACGCGGCCTCGACGCGCTCGGCACGATCCTGAAGCTCCGCCCCGCCGAGCAGCGCGATCGCGCGTTCCCAATCGCCGGCGAACCATGCCTCGCGCGCGTCGCGCAAAGCGGTGCGCGCCGTGGAGCGGCGCGCTTTGGGCCGCGGTCCGACGACGCTCAACGCAGCTTCCACCCGTGAAGCGACAGCGAGCTCACGCCGCTCGTATTGCATGTCCCCGAAGGCGTCACCTCGTCGGCGCGGGCCCCAGGGCAGGGCGCTACGTCCCCGTGCGGGTCCCGCACTCCGGGCAGAACTTCGCGTTGGGCGCGAGCTCCGCGTGGCACTTCGCGCACGCGGGCTTGCCCAGCGGCGCCCCGCACTCGGCGCAGAATTTGCCGCCGCCCGCCACCGCACCGCACGCCGCGCACGTGGGCGTCGCCGATGCCGTCGCGTTCACGTCGACCCCGTGGGTCTGATCGACTTCCTGCGCGCGCGTGTAGACCTGGTCGCGAGCGACCGAGGCCTGCGCGGCCGCGAGCTCTTCTTGCAGGATCGGCGCGCACTGTTTGCAGAGGCTGCGGTCCGCGTTCCAGCACACCTCGCCGCAGACCCAGGTGCCGCAGCGCTTGCACTGATGGAAGTGCGGCTTGATCTCGTCGACGGCCGCTTTCAGCGCGGCGTCGTGCTGCGGGCCGCCGACGGCGCGCTGGATGTCGTACGCGCTGTTGCCTGCGTTCCCGAGGATGCCGCCGAACAGCCCGCCCGCCGCGCGCAGCAAGCCGCCTGCCATCCCGAGCGGGTTCGACTGAAAGCTCGACATGTAACCGTTGCCGCAGCGGTCGCAGAAGAACTTGAACTGAAAGCCCTCGTCGGTCGAGAGGTCGCTGTAGTTCTGCGTGAACTCGATCATCGCCATACGCCCGTGACGATTCCGAGCGGGCGACCGTCGTACCTTGGCGTCAGCCGGTCGCGACGCCGTCGCGCACGCGCCAGCGGCCGCGCACCATGACGTGGCGCGGCGCCGCGCGATCCGTAGCGAACACGTAGCGGTCGAGCAGGTCGCCGGGCGGCGCGCCCGCGAGCGGCGCGGCGCGGTCGTCGAGCACGATCAAGTCGGCGCGGTTGCCCCGCGCCAGCGCACCCGCGCGCATACCGCAGGCCTGTGCGCCACCGCGGGCCGCGTGCTCGTACAGCGTCTCACCGCACGACGCGCCCGCCACGGTTGCCGCGACGATGCGCCGCCGCGTCGCGAGCCGCTGGCCGTACTCGAGCCACCGCAGTTCTTCGACGGGCGCGATCGAGACGTTGCTGTCGGAGCCGATCCCGATCGCCCCGCCCGCCGCGAGGTAGAGTGCGAGCGGGAAGATCCCGTCGCCCAGGTTCGCCTCGGTCGTCGGGCACAGGCCCGCAACGGCGCCGCTGCGCGCAAGCGCATCGCGCTCCGCATCGTCGAGATGCGTCGCGTGCACCACGCACCAGCGCGCATCCACCGCGAAGTTCGCGAGCAGCCACGCGACGGGGCGCGCGCCGAGCGCGGCGCGCACCGCGTCGACCTCCCGCGTCTGCTCCGCGGCGTGCAGGTGCACCGGCACGTCGCGCGGTGCGCCGTCGACGAGCGCGCGCAATTCGTCCGGCGTCACCGCGCGCAGCGAGTGCGCGCACGCGCCGACGACCACGTCCCGATCGCTCGCGTATTCGGCGCGCAGCGTCGCGGCGATCTCCAGCACGTCGCCGGCGCTCGTTGCGAATCGGCGCCGGCGCTCGTGCAGCGGCGCGCCGCCCGCGTCGCCGTGCGCGTACAGCGCCGGCAGCAAGCAGATCGCGATGCCCGCGTCCTTCGCCGCGGCGATGAGCGCGCGCGACGTCGCGGCCTTGTCGGCGTACCACGCGCCGCGCGGATCGCGGTGGAGGTAGTGGAA
>JALZBE010000454.1 GCA_030947665.1 Vulcanimicrobiota bacterium
ACTCGACGTTGCCCGTCCACTGCAGCGTCTCGGCGGTGTCGGCGAAGTGCTCGCGCACGCTGCGGAGCAGCGAGCCGGCCGCGGAGCCGTATTGGTCGGCGGCGGCGATCTCGCTTTCGACGAGCCGTTCGACGTCGGCGAAGGTGGCAACCACGTCGGCGACCGCCGCCGAGATTGCGCCGAGCGCCGTGCGCGCGCCGTCGGCGGAGCGTTCGCTGCCAGTCACGGCGTCGTCGAGCGACGCGCCGAACGCGTTCGTCGATGCGCCGCGCGCCGCGATCTCCCGCAACAGCTCGTCCATGTCGCGCGTTGCTTCTCGCGTCGACGCCGCGAGCTTACCGACTTCGCCGGCGACGACGGCGAAGCCGCGCCCGTGCTCGCCGGCGCGTGCGGCTTCGATCTTCGCGTTGAGCGCGAGCAAATTGGTGCGCTCCGAAACTTCGCGAACGAAATCGACGATGCCGTTGATCTTCTCGGTAAGCGTGAGCAATTCGCCGATCGATGCGAGCGCGCTCTTCGTGACGGACGCCAGCGCCCCTGACGCCCCGGTGAGCTCTTCGATCCCGCGTCCGGCGGAGTGCAGCTGCTCGTCGGCTTCCGTGGTGCGCACGCGCGCGTTCGCGACGGTGCGCGCGGCACCGCGGACGCGCTCGGTGGATTGACGCGCCGTCCGCGCGACCTCGACGATGGCGGACGTCTGCGAGATGGCATTCGCGGTCAGGCGGTTCGACGCCGAACGCAAACGCGCGATCGCCTCGGCTGTCTGGCCGGCAATCTCCCGAACGCGAAGTTCCCGCCGCGAATCGCCGCCCGAAGGGACGCTCACGCCGGACCCCGCTGCAGCCTCCGTGCCCTCCGCGACCCCTCCGTGCCGAACACCCGCAACCGGAACAAGCCCTTGTTGCTGCACTGACCGTGGGATCGGCGAAAATGCCCCCGTACGTTAGGTTCAGCGCTCCGGCCCCGCCTATTGGGTCGTGAACGAGCCGAGCGGAATGAGATCGCGCACCGGCGGTACGCAGCCGTCCGCGCGCGGCGGAAACGGCGGCAGGTGCAAGCTCACCGCGTAGGTCGTGTGAGCAGCGAGCTGGGGCACGGTGACGAACAAGGCGTTTCCCGGCGGCGGCGTCGCAAGCGGCGGGACGGTGGTCCGCGCGAGATCGTCGGTCGTGATGAGCTTGCCGGGCCCGCCGTCGAGGACGAGGTTGTCGTCTGAGAAGGCGTTGAGGACCTCGATTTGCAGATTGTTCGTCTGCACGCCGGTCGCACCGGGCGCCGGAAACACGAGCGAGGCGGAGGGCCCCACGATAGCGGGCATGGCATCGAACCGGCACCGCTCCGAGAGCGCGCCACCGCCGCAGCCGGCGAGGCCGAGCGCGGCGAGGCCGACGAGGGTGAAGAGCCGCAAGCGCCGCCGTTGCATCCTCCTCAATCTCGCCGATCGGGGCGGTCCGGCGCTAGCGGTACGTTCGTCCTGAAATCCGGAGAGGGGGAGATTCGAACTCCCGATACGTTTTACCGTATGCTCGCTTTCCAAGCGAGTGCATTCAACCGCTCTGCCACCTCTCCGCGGTGAGCTCATCGTGAGCTCGAAGGACGCCGATTCACGGCCCGGCGGGCGCGGTCCCGCCGGGCGAAATCAGATCTTCGCGGGGTGCCAGATCGTCTTCAGCTCAGTGTACGCGAGCACGCGCTCGAGATCGTCATAGGCGCCGGCGAACCACGCCTCGCGCAGCGGCGCGTCTTCGAAATGCGTGCGCTTGACGTTCTCGGCGGCGAGCTCGCCGAGTTTCTTTTCGGTCGCGGCATCGAGGCCGAACGCGCCGAGCGCGTTGACGTCCATGTGGCCCGCCAGCACCGGCGCGAGCTCGGCGCGCGGACCGGTGAGCACGTTGCACGCGCCGCCGGGGAGATCGCTCGTCGCGAGGCATTCCGCGAACACGACTGCGCTGCGCGGATCCCGCTCGCCCGCCACGACGACGACCGCGTTGCCGCTGACCAGCGCCGGGAGCACCGCCGTGACCAGGCCCAGCAGCGCGGGCTCGTCGGGCGCCAGCAGGGCGACGAGGCCGGTCGGCTCCGGGGTGGAGAAGTTGAAGTGCGGGCCCCCGACCGGGTTGCGCGTCGACGCGAGGGCCATGTATTTGTCGCACCAGCCCGCGTACCAGACGGTCCGATCGATGGACGCCGTCACCTCGCGCTCGGCGCCCGCCGCGTCGACGGTCCCGCCGATGACCAGCTGCGCCGCGAGCTCGGCCTTGCGGGCCTCCATCATCTCGGCCAGCCGGTAGAGCACCTGCCCGCGCAGGGCGGGCGTCTGACCGGCCCACCTCTCGTGCGCGGCGCGGGCCGCGACCACGGCGTCCCGGACGTCTTTGCGAGACGCGTGCGCCACGTTCTCGCCGTCGATCTGGTCGCTGCGCCCGGACTCGCTGCGGGCGAACGCGCCGTTGATGTAGAGCTTGTACATCTTGCGAATGGCGACGCGGCCGTTCGGTTCCATGCACGCAAGATTCCGGCGTCCCGGCGGCGCCCCTTGCGGCGCCCGCAGGAGCCCCCTTGGCTGGGGCGGGCACCGGACGGGTAAAGACGTCCTCTAAACTGTTTTCAGACGAACCGGGAGACCGCGTTGTGACCACGACGAACACCGAGCAGCCGTTCCTGACCGACATCCAGGAGCTGCGCCGCCGCGCCCGCGAGCAGATCGACAAGGGCGCGCTCACGCAAGACTACGGACTCGATCCGAAGCAGGCGATCGACCTCCTCCAGGGCGCCCTCGCGACGGAGATCGTGTGCGTGCTGCGCTACACGATGCACAGCATCGCGGCGACCGGCATCGCGAGCCAAGGCCCCAAGGACGAGTTCGCTCAGCACGCCGACGAGGAGCGCGAGCACGCCGGGCGGATCGCGGAGCGCATCAACCAGCTCGGCGGCACGCCCAACTTCGATCCCGAAGGCCTCGCGACGCGCTCCGCGTCGCAGTACGGCAAGAGCGAGCTCGACCTCGTCGCGATGATCAAGGAGAACTTGATCGCCGAGCGGATCGCGATCGAGCATTATCGGGAGCTGATCCACTTCTTCGGCGAACGCGACTCGACCACGCGCACCATGCTCGAAGAGATCCTCGCGGTGGAAGAAGAGCACGCCAACGACATGTCGGACTTGCTCGTCTCGCACGGAGGGAAGTAGCCGCTCCGGCCACGATACCGTCCGCGTGCAGCTCATTTGCGTCCGCCATGGGCGGACGGCGTGGAACGTGGAC
>JALZBE010000455.1 GCA_030947665.1 Vulcanimicrobiota bacterium
GTCCGGGTTGAGGCGCTCCCACTTGAGCATCATCTGCTCGGCGACGTCGAGCATCATCGGGTGATAGCCCTGCATCGCGCGGTCGCCGAAGTTGGGCAGCAGGATGTTGTGCGCTTTGGACCAGTTCGGCTCGGTGGTGTACGCGGTGAACAGGCCGTCGCCGGAGATCGTGCGCACGCGGTGCAGCGCGCCGCGCACCGACTTGTCGAAGCGCGACTCGTCGCTGAGCTCGTCGACGAGCGAGAATCCGGACACGACCGTGATGGGCTTGCCCATCATGTCGAGCTGGAAGATGGGGCCGAGCTCGCGCGCCAGCGCGACGAGGTTCTGAACCGGCGCGGACGCGCTGACGTCGAGCATGTTGCCGAGGATCGGTTTCTTCGGCGGGCTCGGGATCGCCGCGAGCGCGTCGCGGGAGAGCACGTCGCTCAAGGTCAGGCCGCCGAGTCGTATGCGCGTTCGAGCTCGTCCAGCTCGTCGGTCAGCATCACCGTCAGGGACTGCACGTTGGGGATCACGTTCGCCGCTGCCATCAAGCCGAAGTCGAGCCCGTCGACATAGCCGTGGACGGTGATGTTGAGCGCCTGGCCGTGCACGGGGATCGACATCGGGTAGACGTGCTCGATCCGCGCGCCGGCGATGTAGATCGGCGTGCGCGAGAAGAACACGTTCGACACGACGACGTTCATCGTGGGCGGCACGCTGTTCGCCAACTGCGAGCGCCCGTAGAACACCGCGAGCAACTGCAGCAGCATCGGCGTGCCGAACGTCGGGATGTCCGCGAAATGCGGCATCAGCGAACGGAACGGGTTGGCGATGTCCTTCGACGTCGCGGCCGCGGCGACGATCGCTTCGAGACGCTTCTTCGGGTCTTCGACGTCGGTGGCGAGCGGCACGACCATCCCGAACACTTGGTTTTTGAGCTCGGCGTCGCCCTTCTCGCGCGCCGAGATCGGCACGAACGCGGTGAGCGACTTTTTCGGCAATGCGTCGAGCTCGGTGAGGTAGCGCCGCAGCAGGCCGCTCGAGAGCGCGAGCACGACGTCGTTTACCTTGCCGCCCGCTTTCGCGGCGATCGCCTTCACGCGCGCCATCGACACGGTGACTCCCGCGAAGCTGCGCTCCGACGAGATCGCGACGTTGATCGGCGTCGACGGCGCGGAGAGCAGGTCGAGCGCCTTGAGCGAATCCGGCTTGAACGCGTTGGTCAGTGCAGCGGAGTACGCTGTCGCGATCTCGCTGAAGTTCGCGCCCAGGCGCAGCGGCCACTCGACCGAATGGATCGTCGCGTCGAGCAGCACCGACGCGAGATCGCTGCCGCCGCTGCGCGGCAGCTCGAGTTTGCCGAGCGACGACTGCTGGAACGGCGCCCGCCACAGCTCGGCATATGCCGCGAACATCGACGACGCGACGTCGCGCACGTCTTGCTTCTTTGACGCACCGCTCGACGTCTTCGCCGACGCCTTCGCATCGTCAGGCCGCGGTTCCGCCGATGTCTCGTACAGGATCTCCGTCAGCGCGGCACCCGCACCGCCGTCGATCAGCGCGTGGTGCATCTTCGAATAGATCGCCGCCTCGTTGTTCGGCATGCCGTCGAAGATGTAGATCTCCCACAGCGGCCGCGCGCGGTTCAGCGTTTTCGCGTGCAGCCAGCCGGCGAGCCGCTGCGCCGTCGCGCGGTCATGCGGCTCGGGCAGCGCGCCGCGCAGCACGTGCCGATCGAGGTCGAACTGCTCGTCCTCCACCCAGCTCGGGCGGTCGATGTCGAACGGCGTCGAGGCAAGCTTCCACCGCAGGCTCGGCGCGAGGTCGAGGCGGCTCGCGATGCGCGCTTTGAAATCTTCGTAGAAGTCGCCGTCGTAGCCCTCGGGCAGCTTGACGATCGTCAGGCTGCCGACGTGCATCGGGCACTCCGCAGTCTCCGCGAACAGGAAGGCCGAGTCGACGACGGACAGCTTTCGTATCGTTTCACTCATCGTGTCGCGCCCTTCGCTGCCAAGCAAGCAGTCGTGCCCCTTTGACGGCCTCCACGAGAACTCCCTGGAGCGGCTACTCCGAGGGCGTCCCGGCGGCGCTCGCGCCGGTATCCGGGCCGATCCAGACCGTCTGCACGTTGACGAACTCGCGGATCCCGAACTCCGAAAGCTCGCGGCCGATCCCGCTCTTTTTCACGCCGCCGAACGGCAGCCGCGGATCGGACGCCGTCATGCCGTTGATGAAGCAGTTGCCGGACTCCAGCCGCGCCGCGAGCGTTTCGGCTTTGGCGATGTCGCGCGTCCAGAGATTACCGCCCAAGCCGAAGCGCGAGTCGTTGGCGAGCTGGACCGCGTGCTCGGCATCGCGCGCGCGCATGATCGCCGCCGCGGGACCGAACGTCTCCTCGACCGCCATGCGCATACCGGGCGCGACGTCGCCGACGACCGTGGGTTCGACGAACGCCCCTGCACCCGGCAACGGTTTGCCGCCGGCGAGCAGCTTCGCGCCCGCGGCGACGGTGTCGCGCACTTGCGCGACGAGCTCGTCGCGCAGGTCGGTGCGCGCCATCGGACCGATCTTCGTGTCGCGCTGCGCCGGATCGCCCACCTTCAGCGCGCGCGTCTTGTGCACGAACGCATCCACGTACGCGTCGTACACCGCCGCTTCGACGATGAAGCGTTTCGCGGCGATGCAGCTCTGGCCGGTGTTCTGAAAACGCGCCTTGACGCCGACCTCCGCCGCCTGTTCGACGTCGGCGTCGGCGAGCACGATGAAGTAATCCGAGCCGCCGAGCTCGAGCACCGTTTTCTTGATCGCTTTGCCCGCGGCCGCGCCGACGGATGAGCCGGCGGCCTCGCTGCCGGTGAGCGTCACGGCGGCGATGCGGTCGTCGAGCACGATGGGTTCCATCGCCTTGCTGCCGACGAGAAGCGTGGTGAACGTACCGTCGGGGAAGCCGCTCGCACGAAAGATCTCCTCGATCTTCAGCGCGACGCCGGTGACGTTGGCGGCGTGCTTGAGCACGACGGCGTTACCCGCCATGAGCGCGGGCGCCGCCGCGCGGAACACTTGCCAGTACGGGAAGTTCCACGGCATGATCGCGAGCAGCACGCCGAGCGGCCGAAACGCCACGTAACTGCGCGTCGCGCCCGACGCGATCTCTTCGTTTGCCAGCAAGCGCTCCGCGTTCGCGGCGAACCAATCGCACGAGACCGCGCACTTCTCGACCTCCGCTTCTGATTCGGAGATCGGCTTACCCATCTCGCAGGTCGCAAGCAACGCG
>JALZBE010000456.1 GCA_030947665.1 Vulcanimicrobiota bacterium
GTCTGCTACAGAGCCGTGCGTTTGGGCTAGAACGTGGGCCGTTTCGTCGAACAGGATGACGTACGCGTCGTCTGGGCTCGTGATGCCGGCTATGTCGCGCCATGGTTTTGCGTCGTGGGCGATCACGATGAAACTGTCTTGCTGGTCCTTTGGCACGCCGCGGCGGATGCTTGAGATTACGATGCCTCGGATCAATCCGGGGACGTCATCTAGGACTGCGATCGAGTAGCGCTGGAGGCGCGGTTCGGTGCCGAAATCTTTCGTGAGCTGGGTGCTCCAGGCCAGTGTTTGGGATTGCGAGCGCTTGGTGAATCCCACGACGACGATCGTTGGATGGCCCGTCACGGCGTCCGGGAGCACGATCTTCTTTCCGCTCAGCGTCTCCGCTTCGGTATGCGGCAGCGCCGCGCCGAGGACGATGCTCGTCGCTAGTGCTACCGCTTGGATGCACTGGAAAATCACGTGTCCGCCCCCTGCGCGGCGTAGGCCGCGCTTCACCATCCCGTATACGAGGCGGACGGTGCCGGCGTTTCGGCATGGTCGGGTCGGGAGCCGGTCGTAGACGGGTGGGGTGACGCCTGGCGAGATTTTGGCTTTGTTCGATGCGACCATGCGGAGAGATCCGGAGCCTGCAGCCGGCGTTCGGTACGAGCGGGTGGGGTCGGTTGTGCGGTCGGTCGGGCTTTGGAATGTCGTCTTGGCTTGGGAGTTGCCGGACTTGGATGCGGCTTCCGCGGCGGTTGCCGAGCAGGGTGCGTATGCGCGGACCGCGGGGCTGCAATTGGAATGGAAACTGTTTGCGCACGATCGGCCCGCGGGGCTCGCTGTTGTCCTAGAACGCGCGGGGTTCGTTGCTGATGAGGCCGAGACGTTGATGGTGCTCGACCTCGATGCGGCGGCGGCGGGCGATGACGTGTTGGGTGATGGCGTCGAGATTCGGCGCGTGGTTGATGCGGCTGGGGTCGATGATTTCGTGAACGTTACGAGCGCTGCGTTCGGGCACGATGATCTTTGGACGGCGCCTGAGTGCCTTCGGCTGCTCGATGAATCGAACGTTGCGCTGTTCGTTGCGTATCGTGATGGGCGGCCTGCGTCGGCTGGGCGTCTGAATATGCCCGAGGGGCGCGTCTTTGCGAGCATGTGGGGCGGTAGCACGGTGGCAGAGCAGCGCGGGTTGGGACTCTATCGTGCGCTCGTCGCGCATCGCGCCGGCATTGCGCGGCGGCGTGGATACCGGTTTCTTACCACCGATGCTCGTGAGACCAGTCGGCCCATTCTCCAGCGGGTCGGCTTCGTTCCGCTTACCGGGATAACGGGGTGGGTCTTGCGGCCCTGAAGAATCATGCCGCGATGACGGCAATTCCGACGGCGTTTGTCGGCAATCCGATTTCGCGGCTCTACGGCCGCTGCTTCACGCAGTCCTGGGTGTGCATTGATTTCGAGGTGACGTGCAGGCGCGAACCGTTATCGAGGCTCTCCATTCGGTAATGGCCGAGCGTGCTGGTGAATTCCACCGTCGGTCCGGGCGCGCCGTCATATTGGTGAATCGACGAGATCCAGCCACGTGATCCGTCTTTTTCGCCGGGGCCTTTTCTGATGTATGAGCCATCCTCGGCGATCGTAAGGGTGCCGGACGCCGCGACGTGCGGTAGACGGTGCGCGCTGTGGTTCGTGCAGACGTAGCTCCCGGCGTACCGGCCCGCGCCCGCGGCGACGATGCGTTCGTCTTCATGAGCGCAGGCTGCCAGCGACAACAACGCTGCGCATCCCAGTGCGTGCAGCCGGGCCACGTGGGTCAGCTTGCGGCGGCCGTCAGCGTCGAGTCCAGGAGCGCGCCGACCGCTTCGGGGCTCATCGGGCGATAGAAGTGGAAGCCTTGCGCGAACTCGCAGTCGAGCGCGATCAACTCTTCGGCTTGGCGCGCCGTCTCGACGCCTTCGGCGACGATGTCGATGTCGTAGGAGCGCGCGAGCTGGATCAGCATGCGCACGATGGGGGTGCTGCCGACGCCGCCGTGTGTGCTCTCCACGAACGAGCGGTCGATCTTCATCGCGTCGAACGGCAGCTGGTGCAGGTAGCGCAGCGACGAGTAGCCGGTGCCGAAGTCGTCGATGCACAGGTGCACGCCCGTCGCGCGAAGGCGTGCGAGCGAGCCGAGCGACAGGGTGTTCGAACGGATCACGGCGCCCTCGGTGATCTCCAGCACGATGTCGTCCGACGACAGGCCGAAGCGGCGCAGGTTGCGCGCGACGAACGCGTCGAGATCAGGTTCGAGCACTTCTTGCACGGACAGGTTCACGTGCATGCGCAGGTCGAGCAGCGGCGCGCGGCGCCGCCATTCCGCGAGGCGGCTGCACGCGTCGACGAACACGAAGCGCCCGATCGGCACGACGAGCCCCACTTCTTCGGCCAGCGGGATGAACTCGCCGGGCAGGATCTCGCCCGTCGCCGGGTTGCGCCAGCGCACCAGCGCTTCGAAACCGGTCAGGCGGCCGTTGTCGAGGCGCACGATCGGCTGGTAGTCGACGCTGAACTCTTCGTTCTCGATCGCCGCGCGCAGATCGCTGGTGAGCGCGAGGCGCCGCGCGGCCTCGTAGTGCATGTGGTGGTCGAAGAACGCGTGGCGGCCGCGCCCGAGCGCCTTCGCGTGGTACATCGCGGTGTCGGCGTTGCGCAGCACTTCTTCGATGCGCTCCTCGGTCGGCTCGATCATCGCGATCCCGATCGACGCGGTGGTGTAGACCGCGCGGCTTTCGACCAGCATCGGCGCGACGAGCGCGTCCTGGATCGTCTCGACGCAATCTTCGACCTGGCCGAGGTCGCGGCGGTGCGCGAGCAGCAGCGCGAACTCGTCGCCGCCGATGCGCGCGATGAGGTCGTCCTCGCCGATCGTCGCGCGCATGCGCTCGCCGATGGCCATGAGCAGCGCGTCCCCGGCCATGTGCCCCAGCGAGTCGTTGATCGATTTGAATTCGTCCAGGTCGACGAATAGCACCGCGTACACGCTGTCGGGGTGCGCGCGCGCGTGCTCGAGCGTCGCCGCAAGGCGTTCCTGGAAGAACGTGCGATTCGGCAGACCGGTCAGCGCGTCGTGCGTCGCTTCGTGGCGCAGCCGTGCCTGGTTCGCCTCGAGCAGGCGGCGGCGCTCAACCTCGGCGCGGTGCGCCTGCGCGTTCGCGAGCGCGAGCCCCATCAGGTTGACGAAGAGCTGAAGGCCGCGCAGCGTTTCGCGGCTGGGAATCTTGGCGTC
>JALZBE010000075.1 GCA_030947665.1 Vulcanimicrobiota bacterium
GCCGCACGCTGTACTTCGCGTCCGACCGCGGCGGCAGCGACCAGCTGTGGGCGCACGCCGCCGACGGCCACCTGCGCCAGCTGACGTCGCTCAGAGGCGGGCGCGTGCTGTGGCCGTCGATCTCGCGCGACGGCAAGCTGATCGCGTTCGAGCGCGCGATGAAGATTTGGACGTACGATGTCGACAGCGGCACGACGCGCCAACTCGCGATCGTGCCGCGCGGTCTGCCCGCGGTCCTCACGCAGCGCCACGTCACGCAGACGAACCGCTTCACGTCGCTGGGGCTGTCGCCCGACGGCAAGAAGATCGCGTTCGTCGGCCGCGGCCGCGTCTTCGCCGCAAGCGCCACAGAGGGCGGCGAGGCGCAGCTCGTCACGACGCACGACGACGCCGCCTACGACGATCCCGTCTGGGCCGCCGGCAGCCGGCGCATCGCTTACGTCGTCGACCGGGGCGCCGAACAGGCGATCGCGACGTACGACTTCCCCGACGGGCCGCAGCATGTCATCACGCCAGCGGGACATCACGACGACTACCCGCACTGGTCGCCCGACGGCAAGTCGCTCGCGTTCGTGCGCGACGGCCGCGAGCTGCACGTGATGGACGTCGCGACGCGCGCGGACCGCATCGTCGCGCACGGCTTCATGGACCGCCGCCCATTCGGCGACATGGGCAACATCGCGTTCTCGCCGGGCGGCGATTGGATCGCCTACGCGGACCAGGACCGCGGCGGCTTCACCAACGCCTTCGTGGTGCGCACGAGCGGCGGCACGCCGCGCGCGGTGACGTTCTTGCCCAACGGCAACGGCGGTCCGCTGGCGTGGGCGCCCGACGGCACGCGCCTGTTCTTCGTCACGTCGCAGCGCACCGAGAACGGCACCATCGCGCAAGTCGATCTGATCCCGCGCTCGCCGCGCTTCCGCGAGGACGCGTTTCGCAAGCTGTTCCCGGCCGACGATCCGACGCGCCCCGAGCTGCCGTCGCGCACGATCCCGGCGACACCGCCGCCGAGCGCGTCGCCGAAACCACAAGGCGCGGCATCGCCGGCGCCGTCGCCCGCACCGAAGCAAACGACGATCGACTTCAACGACATCCGCGAGCGCGTCAGCTTCGTGCAAACGGGGCTCGACGTGAACCGCGTCGTCGTGACGCCGGACTCCAAGACGCTCGTGCTCGTCGCGAATGCGGCGAGCCAAGAGAACCTGTACGCGTTCTCGATCGACGAGACGTCGACCGACGAGCAAGTCGCAAAGCAGCTCACCAGCACCGCGGGGCACAAAGCCGATGTCGCCGTCACGCCCGACGGAAGGAGCGCGATCTATCTCGACGCCGGACGCGCGTTCGTCGCCGACCTCGGCGGCAAAGGCGCGAAGCCGCTTGCGCTCGCCGCTGAGCTCGACGTCGCCTTCGCGCACGACAAGCCCGTGGTGTTTGCGCAGGCGTGGTCGATGCTCGACCGCTGGTACGCCGATCCGTCGTTTCACGGCGCCGACTGGAACGCCGTGCGGCAGGAGTACCAGCCGTACGCGCTGGCCGCGCGCACCCCGCAAGAGTTCTACCGCGTCATGTCGCTGATGATCGGCGAGTTGAACTCCTCGCATACCGGCATCCGTGCGCCCGCGACACCCGGCGTGCCGCGCTACACCACGGGCCGGCTCGCCGTCGACTGGGACGTCGCGGAATACGAGCGCAGCCGGCGTTTGCGCGTCGCGGCGCTCGTGCCGCTCGGACCGGCGGTCGTCGCGGGCCACATCGCGGCCGGTGACGAGGTGCTCGCCGTCGACGGACGCACCGTCGACCGCACGACCGACATCGACGAGCTGCTCGCGAACCGCATCGGCAAGCGCACCGAGCTGCGCATCGCGCCGCGCGGCGACGCAGCCGCCACGCGCACCGTGATCGTGCAGCCCGTCGACCAGCCGACCGAAGAACAGCTGCGCTACCGCGCGTGGGTCGCGTCGCGGCGCGCGTACGTCGAACGGATCAGCGGCGGCCGGCTCGGCTACGTGCACATCTACGACATGGGCCAAGACGCGCTCGCGAAGTTTTACGCCGACCTCGACGTGCAGAACCGCGCGAAGGCCGGCGTGATCGTCGACGTGCGCAACAACTCGGGCGGCTTCGTCGACCCGTATTCGGTCGACGTGCTGACCCGCAGGGAATATCTCACGTTCAAGTCGCGCTTCGGTTACGATTCGCCCGAGCGCACGTCGCTGGGCCAGCGCGCGCTCGACCGGCCGTCGGTGCTCGTCATCAACGAGCACAGCCTCTCCGACGCGGAGAACTTCACCGAAGCCTATCGCCAGCTGCACGCCGGCACGGTCGTCGGCGTGCCGACCGCGGGCTGGATCATCTTCACGAGTTCCGCGGGCCTCGCCGACGGCGGCACCGTGCGGCTGCCGTCGACGCGCGTGATCGCGCATGACGGCGTCGACATGGAGCTGCACCCGCGCCCGGTCGACATCCGCGTCGAGAACCCGCCGGGTGCGGCGGAACGCGGCGACGACCCCCAGCTCGACGCGGCGGTTCGGGAACTGCTGCGTCGAGCCGGCGGCCGTCGCTAGTACGCGAACATAAGCGCGGTCGTCAGCGTGTTGCGGCGCGTGCCGCCGTCGCGGCGCAGCGTATCGAACGCGTTGAGCCGCGCGTTGCGCGCGACGCGGTAGCCGAAGCCGGCGGTCAGCGCGCGCGCGAACCCCGTGTCTTGTGTGCCGTCATAGCGCGCGAGCGCGAACCAGCGCGCATCGAGCTCGTATCGAAGTTGCGCGAAGCCGCCGCTCGAGACGAGCGCGCCGCCGGCGCTCGCATGCGTGTCGAAGCCGTGCTGGTACACCGCGTCGAATTGCGCGCGGCCGCGCGTGATCGCGACGCCATACCCCGTGCGCCGGAAACGGTCGTCCACTCCGTCGACCGGCCGCGTTCCGTCGTACCGGTATGCGGTCAGCACGACGTTCGGCATCACGTGCCGGACGTAGAGCGCACGGTCGAGCCCACGCGCGGGCAGGCCCGATCCCGCTTCGCGCCCACGCAGCGCGGCGACGCTTGCGCTAAGTCCGCGCCCTTCGTCGCCGGCGGTCACCGATAGGCCCATCTTCGGCTCGAAGAAGGCAAACGGATTGCCGCCGGCCGTCTGGTCCCAGATCGCAAAGTGATCCGTAGTTTCGCGGAACGTCTCCGGATCGACCGGGAGGTCCAGCGTGAACTGACCGCCGCGCACGGTCAGCGGTATCCGCGCCCCGTCCGGCGTCGCCCGCCATGCGGCCCAGAAGTCGCGCGAGCGGCCCGGCACGCCGCCGTCGACGACGTACTGCTCGGCGAAGTACGAGCCGCGCTTGCCGATCGGCCCGCCCGCGAGCACTTCCACCTCGTCGACGACCGCCTTCGGCAGCCCGCCGCCGTCGCTCGCGTAGGCGAGGTTCACTTTGAGCGCCGCCGGAAACGCGCCGTGCTGCGGTGCCCCGGGGAGCCGGTAGCCCAGCGCTCGGAACTGCTCGCCGAACTCCGTGAGGTGGGGCACCGTCGTATGACAGGCCTGGCACGAGAGCCCGTAGCGGTGCGCGAATACGGGGATCGCCGCGGCGGGGCGAGGCGCGAGGATGATCCCGATCAGCAGCGCGCTGACCGCGAGGGCGAGGCGAGGCACGGTAGGCTCTCCTAAACGATGAATTAGGGAAGCCTAATCGGGCTCAGACTGTCCGATTCCTGGTCTACTGCGGCGGCGCGGCTGCCACGGGAGTGGCCGACGCCATGGGCGCGGGCGTCGGGACGAGCCGCGGATCCGGCGCAACGTCGCTAAACGCATAGCCGTCGTAGCTGCCACCGATCGCGATGGTCATCCGGCCCAGCCACATCGGCGCGTGCACGATCGCGGCGACGTCGATCGAGTGCAGCAGCCAATGCCCGTCGACGGTCGTGTAGCGCGCGTCGAGCGAGAAATCGCTTTGGCCGCCCCACAGAACGCGGGTCGGAACGAGCGTCACGGGATCGTACCAGACGTCGCGCATCCAGTGCGAATCCTTCATCAGCGCGTTGCGCTCGAGGTGCAGATGACCCAGCGCCGGCGTCGCGTCCGGTGCGTACGTCACGACGTAGCCTTTGACGTTGCGCGCGACCGCGTCCGCGCGCGAGGGGCCGGTTTCGTAATGCAGCGGCCGGATGTTGGTGATGCGCATGTCCCCGTCACGCCGCTTGTCCTTGCCCCCGCCGGACGACAACGAGATCTGGCCGGAGAGCTTGAACTGCGCGAGCGCGTCGAACGTCGGCGGCGCGGGAAACGGCGGGCGCAGCACGTCCTTGCCGCTCGCGTCGTCGTGCACGACGGAGATGCCGTCGTCGCTGCGCACGATCACCGTGCGGTCCACGCTACCTTCGCCCGCGGCATGAAACACGGCGTGCACGTGATAGGTCACGTACGGCGGCGCCTTTTGCACCACCGCAGCGGTTGCGTTCGCAACCGCCATGAACGCTTCGGGTGCGGTGAGCATGTCCGGCGAACGCGCGCGCCGGGGCGGAGGTTCCCGTTCGTGCTGCGAACCCGGCCGCGTGGTCACGCTGCGCTTCCTCGGCACCGGCGGCGCGCGCTGGGTCGTCGCCAAGCAGATCCGCTCGTCGGGCGGGTTTTGGCTGCAGACCGACGGCGCGAACATCCACGTCGACCCCGGTCCCGGCGCGCTCGTGCGCGCGCTCGCGCAGGTTCCGCGCTGCGATCCCGCACTGCTCGACGCGATTGTGCTGTCGCACAAGCATCTCGACCACTCGGGCGACGTCAACGCGATGATCGAGGCGATGTGCCAGGGCGGCTGGCGGCCGCGCGGCGCACTGTGCGCACCGCGCGACGCGCTCGACGAGACGATGCAGCCGGTCGTGCTGCCGTACGCGCGGCGGTTCGTGCCGCGCGAGTGGATCGTCGAAGCGAACGGCGGCCCGTTCGCGGTGGGCGACGTGGAGCTGCGCGCATCGCTGCGGCTGCAGCATCCGGTCGAAACGTACGGCCTGCACTTTCGCACGCCGTCGGCCACCGTGTCCTACGTGCCGTGCACGCGCTACTTCGAAGACATCGTCACGGACTATCGCGCGCACGCTCCGGACGTGCTGGTGATCAACGTGTTGCGCTACCGCGACGCGATGGACGTCGACCACCTGACGTTCGACGACGCGCGCGCGCTCATCGAGGGCATACGGCCCGGCGCGGCGATCATGTCGCACTTCAGCACGCGCATGCTCGAGCGCGATCCGAAGCGCCTCGCCTACGAGCTCGAAGACGCCACGGGCGTGAAGACCTTCGCCGCCTACGACGGCTGGGCGTACGACGTCGCGTGACGCCGCTCGAGATCGAGAGCGCCAAGCCCGGTGACACGGACGCGTTCTGGAAAGCGCACGACCGCGACGCGCGCAGCGAGCTGTGGAACTTCCGCGTCATCTGGCACGAGCAGACGCACGATCTGCTCGTGCGCGCCGGCGGCGGCGAGATCGTCGCCGCGCTGCGGCTGCGGATCGCCGCGTCGCTCGGCCACGTCGACGCGCTCTACGTCGTGCCGGCGCAGCGGCACAACGGCGCGGGCCGGCAGCTCCTCGCGCGCGCCGAGGATGTGGCGAACTATTACAACTGCCACAAGATGACGGTCCCGGTCCGGCACGGCGGCGAAGCGCAGGCGTTCTTCACAGCGTGCGGCTACGTCGTCGAGGCCGTGATCCCGCAGCACACGTTCAAGCTCGACGTCGCGCTGCTGCGCAAGTTTCTGCTGTAATTTAGAACCGGATGCGCGGCGGGCGCGGTATGCCGGCGGGGCGCGGCGGTTCGCCGGCGCGCGGCAACGACGCGTTGCGCGTGCGCCGCCGCGCGGCGAACACATCGTGAACGGCTTTCCAATGCGGGCCGGCTGCGCGCCGGTTCTGCAGCGTACCCTCATAGAGGTAGACGTTGCCGCGGCCGCTGATGGCGTTGACGAGCGCACCGCCGCCGCCGACGGTCGCCGTCGCTTCGCCGTCGCTGCGCTGATCGACGCTGCTCGCGCCGCGCCGGTCGAACTGTGTGTACACGTGGCCGTCCTGCGAGCGGCCGGTGACGCTCGCCGCGCCGTTCACGCCCAGCGCAATGTTTCCGTTCTGCGTCTCGAATCGCGCGAGGCCCGGATCGAAGGTGCCGCCGTCGTAGACGATCGAGCCGTGCACGCTGCTCGCCTCGATCTGCTTGCTGCGGCAGCGCTCGAACACGTCGTGCGCCGCGACGCCGCGCACGCGGATGCGTTCGAACGTGCCGTCCGCGGCGAAGAACGTGCCGTAGTTCATCTGCACGAACGCCGTCGTCGTCGCGCCGGTGACCTGCACGTGACCCGCGCCTTGGATCACGAACAGGTTTGCGCCGCGATAGCCTTCGATCGTCGTCTGTCCGGCGCCGATGCGCAGCGCGAGCAATCCCGTCGATGCGGGCACCGTGATGACGAGGTGCGAGCCTTCCGGCGCATCGGCGACCACGGTATCGTGCGGTCCCGCCCGGAACGCCGCGTACGGAAACTCTTCGGGCGATAGCACGCCCGGGGCCGGTTGGCCATCGCCGCCGCGCGTCGTGAACAGCATCGCGGGGATCTGGCGCGAGAGGGGGAACCGCGGCGTCCCGAACGGCACGCTGTGCCGGTCGATCGTGGGCACGGCGTCGTCGGCGTAGTCGAACTGCACGGTCCCGCGGTCCCAGACGTGGACCGTAACCTCGTTGCCTTTGCCGCGCACGACCACGTTCACGACCGCGGCGTCGCCCACGTCGAACGAGGTCGTCGCCGCCGCTGCCGGCGCGGCAAGGACCGCAAGACATGCCAGAAGCGCCCCTAGCCCCGCGGCGATCCACCGCAAGGCTCGGGTCCGGAGCTCGTCCACCACCTCATGGTACCGCCCCGGCGTAGGCTGGGTCATGAACCGCCGGTGAATGATTCCGGCTCGGCCGGAAGGCGGACGCGGAACAGCGACCCGCCCTCGGGCCGGGCCTCGGCGGCCACGGTGCCGCCGTGGATCCGGGCGATGCTGCGCACGATCGCGAGGCCAAGCCCCGTCCCTTCGACGGTGCGCGCGTGCGACGGGTCGCCGCGGAAGAAGCGGTCGAACAGGCGGTCAGAGGCCTCACCGGCGATCCCCGGGCCCGTGTCGGCGACCTCGATCACGGCCCAGCCGACCTCCTGACGGACCTCGACGTCGACGCGACCCTCGTTGGTGAACTTGAGCGCGTTGTCGACGAGGTTGCCGACGATCTGGCGCAGCAGCCCGGCGTCCCCGATGACGATCGTGCTCGCGTTTGGCGGGTGATGCGACTCCAGCGCGAGCCCTTCCGCAACGGCGCGCTCGCGGGCGTGCGCGACGACGTCGTCGACGAGGCGTTCGAGGACGACCGGCTCTTTAGGGATCGCGTCGCCCGCCTCGGCCTTCGAGAGCGTCAGCATTCCGGAGACCATCCCCGCGAGCCGTCCGCTCTCCTCGGCGATCGCTTCGAGCGACGTGCGCGTGATCTCCGGATCGCGGTCGCCCCAGCGCTGCAGCATCTGCGCGTTCGCGTTGATCACGGTGAGCGGCGTGCGCAATTCGTGCGATGCGTCGCTGATGAACTGCCGCTCGCGCGCGAACGCGGATTGCAGGCGGTCCAGCATCGCGTCGAACGCGCTTGCGAGCCGGCCAACTTCGTCGCGGCGCGTCCAGCGCAGCCGGCGGTCGAGCCGTTCCGATCCGATCTCGGCGATGGTTCTAGTGAGCCGCTCGATGGGATCGATCGCCGACGCGGCGATGAAGTACGACGCGACCACGATGGCGATCATCGCGGCGATCGTCACGAGCAGCAGGATCGTGCGCGCGCGGCCGATGAGCTGCGCGACGATGTCGAGCCGCTCAGCGACGTGCGCGACCGCGATCGGCCGCCCGTCGGCGTCGAGCAGCACGCGGTTGAGCACGAGCATCGTCCCCGGCCGGTCGCCGGTCACGGGCAGCTCTTCGTACGCGCGATCCGTCCCGCGCGGCGGCACGAACGGCGGAAACGCGAGCCCGCCCAGGTTCGTGCTCTTGCCGAGGATTTGCCCGCCGGTGGTGTCGATCTGGATGAACTGGTTCGCCGCGGCGAAATGATCGAGCGTGACCCGTTCGGAGAGTACGAGCGGCGGCGAGCCCGAGTTCGCGCCGGGAAATCCGAACGTCGTCGCCTCGGCCGCGGCGACCGCGTTGCGCTCGATCTGGTCCGCCGTCTCGGCGAGATTCAACTTCGCCTGATCGATGAGCTCAGACTTGAGCGCGAAATCGATCGCGACCGCGCCGAGCGCGAGCACGAGCACGATGAGCGCGGCGTATACCGCCGCGATACGCGTGCGAAGCGAACTCATGGCGATCGATCCGCCGAGAGATCCATGGACGCTTCGAAACAAGTCACCGTTCTCGAGCATCGTGGCGAGGCACACCGCCCGAGAACGGACACTTCATCGGAGTCGCCCAACCTAGTCTTTTAAGGCGTAACCGACACCGCGTACGGTCTGCACGAGCTTGTCCGAAAACGGATCGTCGATCTTGCCGCGCAGGTA
>JALZBE010000457.1 GCA_030947665.1 Vulcanimicrobiota bacterium
CCCTCGTAGTGCCCCGCAACGAAGTGCACGCCGCACCGCCTGGCGCGGTTGGTGGGCGTGGTGGCGTTCGCGACGACGGGGGGAGGGGTGGCGGGACTCTGGAGTTGCCGGGTACGCGGAAGGCGTTGCCTGTTCGTACTTCCATGGCGTTTTCCAATGCTCGCTTGCCGTGGCGGTTTGCATTTCCTCGGGATCATGCTGCGCATTTTGGGTTTCAGAGTGAGTGGTGGTATTTTACCGGGCATGTGGTCGCCGAGGATGGGCGGCGGTTTGGGTATGAGCTGACGTTTTTTCGGTATGGGTTGCGGCCTGGGGATCCGCAGGCGGTGCGTGGGCAGTCTGCGTGGCGGGGGAATCAGGTTTATCCCGTTCATCTTGCGATTACTGATGAGCGGGGGCAGCGGTTTGTTTTTGATGAGCGGTTTGCGCGGGAAGCGCTGGGGATGGGACGGGCGTCAGATCGTGCTTTGGATGTGCGTGCCGATCGGTGGACGTTGCGTGGCAGCTCGCCCTTTGTCTTGCATGCGCAGGCGGAGCGGGTTGGGGTTTCGCTCGTGCAGGTTGCGGAGAAGGCGCCGGCCGTTCATGGGCGTGGTGGGGTCTCGGTGAAGGGTGCTTGTGCGACGTGTGCTTCGCATTATTATTCGATGACCCGGCTGCGTACGAGCGGGACGTTGAAATATGGTGGGCGCGTGTTGCGGGTGCGCGGTGTTTCTTGGATGGATCATGAGTTCGGGTCGGATGAATTGCAGCGCGGGCAGGTTGGGTGGGATTGGTTTTCCGTGCAGCTCGACGACCGGCGGGAGATCATGAGCTATCGGTTGCGGATGAGGGACGGGTCGGTCGTTCCTGAGTCGAGTGGGTCGTTGATCGATGCGCGCGGGGGTGTGCGCTATCTTCCGCGCGATGCGGTCGTCGTCGGTGCCACAGGGACGTGGACCAGCCCGCATACTGGGGGCGTGTATCCCAGCGGGTGGCGGATTCGGGTGGCTTCCGCAGGCGTCGATGCCACGCTCGTGCCGACCGTGCTCGATCAGGAGCTCGCTGGGACGGCCGGTGGGGTTTCGTATTGGGAAGGGGCTGTCGACGTGCGTGATACTCGCACCGGGCGGCGGCTTGGGGTCGGGTATGTCGAGCTCACGGGGTATGCCGGGGCGATCAGTCTCTAGCCCGTCGAGGCGTGACGTTCGGCACATCGAGCAAGGCGGCGCTGGGACGGCGCTCATCGGCGGGACGGTTTTGGCCGATGATCTTCTCAGTGGGCGGCCGTCCGAGTATCGTTATGGATGATCTAAAGCCGTATTTCCGTTCCCGTCCGCGCAGCGCCCTCGATCGCATCGAGCGCCCGCGGCTCGCCGCCTGGTTCACGGCCTCGCACCATGCGTCCGTGCGGATCGTCTGCGCGCCGCTGGGATCGGGCAAGACGTGCGCCGTGCAGCGGTATGCCGACGGGCGGGGCGGATCGACGGGCTACCTGCGCGTCCCGGCCGGAGCCGATGCGGCCACGCTGCGCGGCGTCCTCGCGCGCGCCGGTGCGTTCACGGAGATCGTGCTCGACGACGTCGACCGCGCGGACCCGGACGGCTATCGCGCGCTGGTCGACGACATCACCGACGGGCTCGTCGAGACGCGGCTGGTCCTGGTCGGGCGCTCGCGCCGCCGGCTGCACGGGCACGCCCTCGTCGCGCGCGGGCTCGCCGTCGCGTGCGATCCGGCGCTGCTCGCGTTCGACGCGGAAGAGACCGCGGCGCTCGCTGTGCTGATGCGCGTGTTGCACGACGGCCAAGATGTCAACCAGCTGCTCCACGACACCGAAGGCTGGGCGCTCGCGACGCAGTGGCTCGTGCGCGATGCCGCCGAGTCCGGGCGCACGCTGAGCGATGCCTTCGCGCGCTGGCGCGAGCGCAACGGCCACCTGCTGCTGGAGCTGGTCGAGCAGGAGGGCTGCTACGAACCCACCGCGCTGGCTGCGTTTTGCGGCTCGCTCGGCGACGCTGCGGGCGGTTGGGCCGGCTCGCAAACCGAAGCCGAAGAGTTCGAACAGGTCGGGCTGCCGATGGTTCGCACCCGCAGCGGCTTGCGCCCGTACCGCATCCTCAACCGGCTCGCGCGGCCGGCCGTCGCGGAGCACGTAACCGCCGCCCTCACGCCGATGATGTTCGTCAACGTCTTCGGCCGGTTTCGCTGCGAGATGGGCGGGCGCGCGGTGGCGTTCTCGCGCCGGCGCGACCAGCAAGTCTTCAGCTACGTTGCGCTCGCGCCCGATTGCCGCACCAGCCGCGACGAATTGCTCGACGCCTTTTGGCCGGGCATCAACCGTACCATCGCGGCGCAAGGTCTGCGCACCACGCTCAGCCGCATCCGCCGCGCGATCGCGGACGTCGGGCCGGCGGTCGATGCGGAGCGCTATTTCGAGACCACCGGCGAAGTTCGCATCAACGCGCGCACCGTCGCGATCGACGTGCACCGCTTCGTCGACCACGTCGAGCAGGCCCGGCTCGACGAAGCGCGCGGCTCCGTGGAGGGCGCGAAGCACCACTACCGCCTCGCGCAGCGCATCTACGTCGACCGCCTCCTCGCCTCCGAAGCGTCCGAACCGTGCCTGGAGCAGCGCGCGCGCGACTTCGAGAAGCTGCACGTCGAAGTGCTCACGCGCGTGACCGAATTGCACGCGGCGACCGGTGAGCTCGATGTCGCGCGGGATGCCGCGCGCGCGCTGCTGTCGTGTAACACCGTGGAGTCGCGCCGCAACGCGCTGAGCTCGATCGCCGTCGAACCCGTCGCGACGGCATGAACGCGCTCGCGCGCTACGAGCGCGGCAACCTCGCGCGCGCCGACGGCAACGTCGTGCAGTTCGCCGCGGGCGGAGTCGCCGCGGACGTTCGCGTCGAGCGTGTCGACCGGCGCAAAGGCGCGACCTGGTACGCGGTGCGCCTGGCGTCGACCGAGGCGGACGTCAGCGGACGGCTGCTGGGCGTGGACGGCAAGGGCGAGATCACCGATCTGGGCGGCGTTGCGGTTGCGCCTGGTTCGATCGGGTCCGCGCGGCTCGCCGTCGTCGCGCCGCGGGCCGGCACGTACCGGTCGATGTTTCTCGAGATCCGCTCCGAGGACGTGCTCGTGCGCGTCGATGCGCCCGTGCCGCCGTCGCGCGCCCGGATCCGGCCGTGGAAAGCCGGCGCCGCGCTCGTGGCGTTCGGCGCGGTCGCGACCTGCGGCGGGCTGGTCGCGCTTGCGC
>JALZBE010000458.1:0-2107 GCA_030947665.1 Vulcanimicrobiota bacterium
CCGGGACGCTGTCCGGCGCGACGCCGCTGGTGAACGCGTCGCGCGGCAACGCGACGGTGCGTCTGTCGGGGATCGCGCGCCTGTTCGGCAAGAAGCAAGAGCCCGTCACGTCGGCGGGGCCCGGTTCCATCGTCGCGCTCGCGCGCCTCGACGCCGTGGGCACCGGCGACACGCTCAGCTCTCCGAACGCGAAGGTGCTGTTGCCTACCGTACCGCTGTCGGAACCGCTCTTCGCGGTCGCGATCGCGCCGGCGCAGCGGCTCGATGAAGCGAAGCTGTCGCAAGCACTCGGCCGGCTCATCGACGAAGATCCGGCGCTGCGCGTCGCGCGCGCCGAGTTCACCAACGAGCTGCAGTTGCTCGGCAGCGGCGAGACGCACGTGTCCACCGCCTGCGAACGGCTGGGCCGCAAGTTCAACGTCGACGTCAAGACGCACCCGCCGTCGATCGCGTACCGCGAGACGATCCAGCGCGGCACCGAGATCCACTCGCGCTACAAGCACCAAACGGGCGGACACGGCCAGTTCGCCGACGTGAAGCTGCGCTTCGAGCCGCGCGAGCGCGGTGCCGGCGTGACGTTCGCCGAGAAGATCGTCGGCGGCGTCGTGCCGCGCCAGTTCTTCCCCGCGGTCGAGAAAGGCGTGCGCGAAGCGCTTTTGAACGGCGGGCCCCACGGTTTCCCGGTCACCGACATCCACGTCACGCTGTTCGACGGCGCCTTCCACGACGTCGACTCCAGCGAGGCGTCGTTCAAGACGGCATCGGGGATGGGCGTGCGTGACGCGCTTCACAAGCTCGGCACGGTCGTGCTCGAACCGCTGATGCGCGTCGAAACGACGGTTCCGTCACCGTCGCTGTCGGCCGCCGTGTCGCAGCTGACCGCGAAGCGCGGGCAAATCCTCGGGTTCGAAGGCGCCGACAAGCAAGGCTGGGATCGCATCTCCGCGCTCGTTCCGCAAGCGGAGCTCGGGCGCTACGCGACCGAGCTCCGCACGGCGACCGCCGGGCTCGGCACGTACGCCGCGAAGCACGAGCGCTTCGAGGTCGCACCGGAACGCGCGGTCGTCGCGCCGGCGTAACACAACTTTAGTACGTCTTCAAGGTCGGCGAGCGGTCGAGCGTTCTCAGCAAACTCTCAGCACATTTTCACGGGCAATGTTCGTTGCGCCAACAGCACTTCTTTCCGCGCGCCTGCCAGGAGGTCGTCCGTGCGCATCTTCCGCCATCATCCCGTGCGCCTCGCCCGCGCACTCGTCGTCTCATCGCTCTTCGCCGCCGCAGGCTGTGGCGGCGGGGGCAGCAGCAACTCCACGATTCCGAATCCCGGCAGCAACGCGTTATGCGATTCGAACGCCGGGTCCATCACGCTCGCGCGGCCGACGCAGGGCTTCGGTCAAAACGGGAACGCCATCGAGATCGTCGCCAGCACCAACAACGATCAGCTCAACCAGTTTCCAAATCAATTCGACCTGAATCTCCGTGACAATTTCGGCAACGCGTTGGTCACGGGGCCGCTCACCCCAGTCAACGACAACGGCGGCTACCACCCGTTCACCAACGATTTCTACTATGCGGGAACGCTACAGAACTCGCTGCAGCCCGGACGGACGTATACCGTTTTCTTGAACGCGCCGAACACAAACTGCACGCCGGGCGTCATCGGGTCGTTCTCGACCTAGCCGAACGACGCGTCGTCGCTACGCCCGAACGCGCTGTGCGAATGCCGCCAGCGCGTTCGCCGTTTCAGCGGGTGCTTCGAACAACGGCAGATGTCCGACGCCGTCGAGTTGGATGAACTCAGCGCCCGCTATCGCCGCCGCGGTTTCGCGCAGCGTTTCGGGTTTGAGATACTCGTCGTCCGCCCCCGCGACGACCAACGCCGGCATGTGCACGTCCTCGAGCAAGTCGTGCGAGTCGAGGCGTTCTTTCATCCCGCGCACGAGCTGAGCGCAGCCCCGCGGGTTCTGCCGGCGCATGATCGCGTGCACGCGCTCGACGAGCTTCGGGCGCTCGCGGTACACGCTCGGCGCGAAATACCGCGGCAGATAGCTCTCCACCGCGGCGTCCATCGTTCCGTCGCGCTCGAGCCGCGACGCAAGGTCGTCGC
>JALZBE010000458.1:2117-3238 GCA_030947665.1 Vulcanimicrobiota bacterium
GGCCGGCCGCGAGCTCGCGCTGCGCCGGATCGGCGTTCGGGTTGCGCGCCGCGTCTTCGGCGACGTGGCTCGCGACCAGCGCGAGCCCGGCGACGCGCTCTTCGTACATTCGAAAGAACGCCAGCGCGACGTAGCCGCCGATAGAATGCCCCACGAGCACCGCGCGTTCGACGCGCAGCGTGTCGAGCACGCCGGCGACGTCGCCCGCGAGCGCTTCCATCAACGCCGGCCCGTCGCTGGGCTCGGACTCACCGCAGCCGCGAAGATCGACACGAATCACGCGCGCGCCCGCGGCGGTGAGGGCGTCGAGCTGCTCGTCCCACACCGTGCGGTCGAGCGGAAAGCCGTGCAGCAGCACGACGGGCACACCGGCGCCGCCGGAGTCGTCGTAGCCGATCCGGCGGCCGTCGATGGTCGTGGTCATCGAGTTTTAGAAGTCGCTCTCTTTGAGGTTCGCCGCCGTGTTCACGTCGGTGAAGTCCTCGGTCTCGACCACGGTGTTGCCCGCGTAGGTCACGCGACGGGCGGGGAGATGCGACGCTCGAGACAGGAAGATCACGCGCTTCGTGGAGCCGTTCGCATCCGTGAACGGGATCGTCACCGTGTCGTACGCGGTGCCGTTCACCGTCTCTTCGCCGTTGGTCGCGGATGCGGCGGCCTTGACGGCTTCCGCCATGTTCTCAAAGGACGCTTCTGCGATCGTGCCGCCGCGCAGACCGGTCGCCTCCGGATCGTGGATCGACTTGGTCAACTTGACGAAGCTGACCATACCGCCGCGATGGCCGGTCACCGTGTCGCCGCCCTTCCACACCGCGCCGCCGCCGCGTCCCGATCCCCCGGTGATGTCGATCTTCGCGAAGTGCGGCTTGAGGTATGCATAATGAAATGTCCGGTCCAGCACGTCGGTGCCCTTGGTCTCGTGCACCTTCATGTTGGCGCTGTAGCTCGAGACCTTGCCCCAAGCTTCGAGGAATGCCGCCGCCGCGCCCGATGGGGTCGCAGCCGACACTGCGACCCAACCGAGCAGAGTGACGCCGACGGCGAAGGCCAGAGCGGAGGCGATTCGTGTGTTCATCGTGCTAGTCGCCCAACGCTGAACCCGGACACGCCGTTCCCCGGCG
>JALZBE010000076.1 GCA_030947665.1 Vulcanimicrobiota bacterium
GGTGTATGCCGAGTCGCGCAACGTCGCGAGTGCGGCGCCGAGCTGCGCCGCGCGCGCGGCTGCCGCGGCCGCTTTGTTCTCGTGCTGCTCCAGCTCCGCCGCGACGCGTTCGCGCTCGGTGCGGCGCGTCGACGACGCGCGCAGGTACGCGAGGATCTCGAGATCGCGCACGCGCGCGGTCACTTTGCGGAAGCGCTTCGCGCGGCGCACCTGCGTGTCGAGCTCCGGCACGCGGCGTTCGAGCTCCGCGATGAGGTCGTTGACGCGGATCGCGTTCTGCTCGGTGGCTTCCAGCCGGCGCAGCGCCTCGTGCTTGCGCGCGAGGAACTTGCCGATGCCGGCGGTCTCTTCGAACAGCGCGCGCCGCTCGGTCGGCTTCGACGACAGGATCGAATCGATCTGGCCTTGCGACACGATCGCGTACGACCCCGGCCCCAAGCCGGTGCCCATCAGCAGCTCGTGCACGTCGCGCAAGCGCACGGGCTCGCGGTTGATGTAGAACTCGGACTCGCCGACGCGGTACGCGCGGCGCGTGATCTGCACCTCGGCAAAGTCGAGCGGCAGCACGCGCTCCGCGTTGTCGAACGTGAGCGACACCTCGGTCATGCCGAGCGGCTTGCGCGTGTTGTTGCCCGCGAAGATGACGTCTTCGAGCTTCTGCGAGCGCAGGCTGCGCGACGACTGCTCGCCCAGCACCCAGCGGATCGCGTCGACGAGGTTGGACTTCCCGGAGCCGTTGGGGCCGACGACGGCGGTGGTGCCGTCGACGAAGTCGAGCGTCGTCGCTTCGGCGAACGTCTTGAAGCCGAAGACCTTGAGGGATTTCAGACGCATTCGGGTTAGATCGGCGCTCCGGGCTTGCGGGGGGACGGGGAACGGCGCCGCTTGTCGAGCGCGATCACCCGGCCGTCGTCCTTCGACGCGCGCGGCTCCAGCGCTTGCGGATGGCGCTTGCGCAGCGCGTTGACCGCCATCGCCGCCGCGCTGAGCTGGGCCGCCTTCTTCGATGGGCCGATCCCTTCGCCCAGGATCTCGTCGCCGACGCGCACCTGGGAGGTGTAGCGACGATCCTGCGGCGCGCCTTCCGCGCGGTCGATGTAGATCGGCGTGACGTGCAGCGCCGCCTGCGCGATCTCTTGCAGCGCGGTCTTCGCGTCGGCCTCGCCGGTCGCGCCCTTGTCGGCCGGCACGAGGTGCTCGTGCTCGATGAAGCGCGCGACGCGCTCCAGCTCGCACGCGCCCGTGAGGATCGCGACGAACGCCTCGAACGCGTCGGCAAGGATCGTGGAGTTGTCCGAGCCGCCGCTGTTCACCATGCCCTGGCCCAGCACGATCAGCTCGCCCAGGCCGAGCCGGCGCGCCGTCGCGGCGCACGCGTCACCGCTCACCAGCGCGGCCTTGCGGCGCGACAACTCGCCCTCGCTCGCATCCTTATACTTCGCCGTCAGCCAGCGCGCCGCGACGAAACCGAGGATCGCGTCACCGTAGAACTCGAGCCGCTCGTTCGACGCGCCGCCGCCCTCGCGCGACGCGCTCTCGTGCACGAAGGCTTGCTCGACGAGCCGCGTATCAATGTCCGCCGCACCAGCAGTTTTCAAAAGCGAACGCAACTTCGCGCGCCTTTTCTCACCGGCCATGGTCACGCTGCCGGCTGTTGTTCGTGGCGTGCGAACACGACCGACGTGTTGTGGCCGCCGAAGCCGAAGCCGTTGCTCATCGCGACGTCGACCTGCACGTTGCGCGCGACGTTGGGGACGTAGTCCAGCTTGCATTCGGGATCGGGGACGTCGTAGTTCGTCGTCGGCGGCAGGATGCCGCGGTACAGCGCGAGCGCCGTGGCGATGCCTTCGACCGCGCCCGAGGCGCCCAGCAGATGCCCGTGCATCGACTTCGTCGACGACACCGCGAGCTTGCCGCTCGTCGCGTGCTCGCCGAAGACGCGCTCGATGGCCTGCGACTCCGCGAGGTCGCCGAGCGGCGTCGAGGTGCCGTGCGCGTTGATGTAGCCGATCTGCTCCGGCGTAACGCCGCTGCGCGCCAGCGCGCGCTCCATCGCGAGGATAACGCCTTTGGATTCCGGATCGGGCTGCGCGATGTGGTACGCGTCCGCGGCTTGCCCGTAGCCGAGCATCTCGGCGTAGATGCGCGCGCCGCGCGCGAGCGCGAAGTCGCGGTCCTCGAGCACTAAGATGCCGGCGCCTTCACCCAGCACGAAACCGTCGCGCTCCTTGTCGAACGGGCGCGACGCGTGGGTCGGGTCGTCGTTGCGCGTCGACATCGCCTTCATCGTGCAAAAGCCGCCCATCGCGGTGGGGATGACCGTCGCCTCGGCGCCGCCGGTGACCACGGCGACCGCTTCGCCGAGGATGATCTTGTCGTACGCGGTCGCGAGCGCATCGTTGCCGCTCGCGCACGCGGACGAAACCGCGAACACGGGCCCGCGCAGGCCGTACAGCATCGAGATGTGCGCCGACGCGGCGTTGGCCATCAGCATCGGCACGAAGAACGGCGAGATGCGGTCCCACTTCTCGCCGGGACCCACCTCGAACGTCGTGTTCTCGACCGTGATGATGCCGCCGATCCCGGTCGCCACGATCGCGCCGGTCCGCGCGCGCACGTCGGGATCTTCCGGAAGCTTGGCGTCCTCCATCGCTTCGCGTGCCGCCACCAGCGCCATCTGCGCGTAGCGGTCCATCCGGCGCGCTTCACGCTTGCCCAGCAACGCACCGGCGTCGAAGTCCCTGACCTCGGCCGCGATGCGCGTGGTGAGCTTGCGCGCGTCGAACGCCGTCGTCGGCCCGACCCCGCTGCGGCCGGCGATCAGACCGTCCCAAAAGGCTTCGCGGCTGTTCCCTAGCGGCGTGACGGCGCCCAGCCCGGTAATGACGACGCGGCGTTTCTCCAAAACGCAATCCGGTTCTACGGGTCTACTTCCAGGCCTCCGGGCCGATGGCGAAGCGGTGGTAGAGCGCTTCGAGCCGCTGAGCGTTGCCGGTCGCCAGGTAGTCGAAGGCTTTGTCCCACTCGTCACCCGGCTTCCAGCCGGTCTGCGCCAGCCGCACGGTCGTCGCGTTGGGTCCGGCCGCGTCGAACAGGAAGACCGCCGTCGTGCGCTCGCGGCGGACCGTTGGGAATTGGGCGGGCCGCCATTGCCGACACCGCCAGCAGCGACCTCGGCTGGTAGAGCAGCCCGTTGCCGCCGGCCGGAAGCCCGTCGGCCGTGAAGCTGACCTGCCACGGGCCGCCCACGGCCAGCTCGACCTTCGCGAACGGCGCCAGCAGACGCTGGCGGCCGCGTCGATGTCGGGGATCGCCGTGCGGTTGGTTGATTGACCACCAAATCCTGCCCGCGGGAAGCGCTCGCATGCGAACTCTGGCGACCTCCCCGCCCGTTCTCTCCAAGCATTCATTTTTGCCACACGAGGGGACCCAAAATGCTCCACCACCGAATCGCGGTCGCGGCGCTCGCCGCACTGTTCGGAACCGCCGTCACCGGCTCGGCGATCGTCGCCGGCACGCTCCATCCGACCGCGGCCTACGCCGACGACAACGAACAGGGCGATCAAGGCGATCATCACGACAACGGCAAGCACAAGGGCTGGAAGAAGCACCACCACGGCGACGACGAGAACGACGGCGGCAATCGCGGCAACGGCTCGAGCCTGCGCGGCACGATCGTCGGCCTCAACGGCGCAACGTTCGGCCTGCAGCGAAGCGACGGTCGCACGATCACCGTCAACGACCAGACCGCATTGAACAACGGTAACGTGCCGAACCTGTACAACGGTGAAACCGTTTTCCTGCGCGGAAGCTACGGGCAGAACGGTGTGTTCTACGCGAACCGGGTCTCGGTCGCCGGCAACAACAACGGCGACTACAATAATGGCGGCTATAACAACGGCGGCTACAACAACGGCGGCTACAACAACGGAAACTGCAACGTCAATACGAGCGGCGCGGTCACCATCACCGGAAACGAGCGCGGCGGATTCAACGGCTCGAGCTTCACGCTGCGCCAGCCGTTCGTCAATGGCGTTCCGATCGGAACCGACTACACCATCCTCGTCAACGGCAGTACGTGCGTGCAGCGCGCGCTCGGCTCGAACGGCGAGCACCTGACCGTCGTCGGTGTCCCGGTCAACAACGACGGCCACACAATCCAGGCGATCCGCATCTCCGGCTGACGCCCCGGACGTCCCGCCGCAAACGCGAGGCCATGGTCGAAATTCCGACCATGGCCTCGCACCGTTTCCGCGGCGGGTGCTTCCATTTGCGGTCGCAGCCGGTACACTGGCGCCATGACTGCCGCTCCGACAACGCGCCGCTTCCCGCCCGGGCCGTCGATGCTCGCCGCGATCGCGGGGATGGGCGGCAGCGGCGGCTTCACCCGTCTGCCGGGATTTCTCGAAGGCGTCTCGCGGGCGTACGGCCCGGTTTCGTCGTGGCGCCTGCCGAGCGCCCGGTTCTGGTTCCTCGACGACCCCGCGCTCATTGAGGGGATGCTGACGGCGAGCGGATACGACGCGATCAAGGGCCGCGGGCTGCGGCGCATGCGGCGGCTGCTGGGCGAAGGTCTGCTCACCAGCGATGAGCCGCGGCACCTGCGCCAGCGCCGCTTGGTGCAGCCGGCGTTTCATCGCGAGCGGGTCGCCGGCTACGCGGCGACGATGATCGCGCTGGCGCGAGCGGCCGCCGAGCGGCTGCGCGACGGCGAGACGATCGCGGTCGACGCGGCGATGAACCGGCTTTCGCTGCGAATCGCCGCCGCGACGCTCTTCTCCGCCGACGTCGACGACGACGCCGACGCGATCGGCGCCGCGGTGACCGGCGCGATGGAGGTGTTCCCGGCGAGCCTCGGACCGTTCGCGGAACTGCTCGACCACCTGCCGTTCCATCCGGCGACGCGCCGGTTCCGCGTCGCGCGCACCGGCCTTGACGCCGTGATCTACCGGCTGATCGAAGAGCGCCGCCGCGAGGGGATCGACCGCGGCGACCTGCTTTCGATGCTGCTGTCGTCGCGCGACGAAACCGGCGCGGCCATGCCGACCGAGCTGGTCCGCGACGAGGCGCTGACGCTGCTGCTGGCGGGCCACGAGACGACCGCGAACGCCCTGACGTGGACGTGGGACGCGCTCGCGCGCAATCCGGCGGCCCAGGCCCGCCTGCACGCCGAGCTCGACACCGTGCTCGGTGACCGCGACCCGGTCCCGGACGACGTGACCCGGCTGCCGTTCACGCGCGACGTCGTCGCCGAGGCGATGCGGCTGCGCCCGCCGGCCTGGATCCTCGGCCGCCGCGTGATCCGGCCCATGCGGCTGGGCGACTGGGACGTCCCGGCCGGCTCCGTGCTGCTGGCCGCGCAGATCGTCACCCACCGCAACCCGCGCCTTTGGAAGGACCCCGAGGCGTTCCGGCCCGAGCGCTGGTCCAACGGCGAGACGGCGGCCCTCCCGCGGTTCGCCTACTTCCCATTCGGCGGCGGCAACCGGATCTGCATCGGCGAGAGCTTCGCCTGGACCGAAGCCGTCCTCGTGCTGGCCACCCTGGCGCGCCGCGTCCGATTCGCGGGTCTGGACCCGTCGCCGGTCCCGCTCGACCCGCTGGTCACGCTGCGGCCCGGCCGGCCGGTCCTCATGCGGGTCGAAGGCCGGCGCGCAGAGGTTTCCGTTTGACCAGGTCCCGGGCGTCTGCTATGATCCCCCGGCTATGTTCCGGTTCGATCTCCAGCTCTTCGCGTCTAAAAAAGGCGCAGGCTCCACGCGCAACGGCCGCGACTCCAACGCTCAGCGGCTGGGCGTGAAGCGCTTCGGCGGGGAGCTGGTCATCCCGGGCAACATCATCGTCCGCCAGCGCGGGACGAAGTTCCACCCCGGCCGGGGCGTCGGCATCGGCAAAGACCACACGCTCTTCGCGCTCGTCGAAGGGCACGTCACGTTCACGAGTTCTCGGAATAGAAAACACGTCAACGTCTTGCCAGCCGCTGTCTGACCCGGCTCCGCGCAACCGCCCAGAAGAGCCGCCAACGCGGCTCTTTTTGATTTTGTAGCACCGTGCAATTCATCGACGAGGCCGTGATCAACGTGTCCGCCGGCAACGGCGGCGACGGCATCGTCGCGTGGCGGCGCGAGAAGTACGTCCCGAAGGGCGGGCCTGCGGGCGGCGACGGCGGGCGCGGCGGCGACGTCGTGCTGGTCGCTGATCCCGAACTGGGCACCCTCGTCGACTTCCGGTTCAAGAAACATTTCGGCGCCGAATCGGGCAAAGGCGGCGGCCAGAACAACAAGGCGGGTCCGGCCGGCAAAGAGCTCGTGATTCGCGTCCCCGTCGGCACGTTGGTCACGCGCGTTGCGATCGATCCCGAAGGCGCGCGCGGGCACTCGCGGCTCTTCGCCGACCTGAGCACGCCGCACGAGCGCGTGCGCGTCGCCAAAGGCGGGCGCGGCGGTCAGGGCAATCAGCACTTCGCGACGGCGGCGCGCCAAGCGCCGCACTTTGCGTACAACGGCGAACCGGGCGAGAAGTGCGAGCTGAAGCTGGAGCTCAAGCTGCTCGCGGACGCGGGCGTGATCGGTTTACCGAACGCCGGCAAGTCGACGCTGCTGTCGGTCGTCAGCGCGGCGCGGCCGAAGATCGCCGACTACCCGTTCACCACGCTCGAGCCGCAGCTCGGCGTGGTGCGCGTCGCGGACTTCGAGTCGTTCGTGATGGTGGACGTGCCCGGCTTGATCGAAGGCGCGCACGAAGGCGCGGGGCTCGGCGACCGTTTCTTGCGCCACGTCGAGCGCACGCGCGTGCTCGTGCACCTGATCGACGGCGCGAAGTCACCCGACGAGGTGCTCGCGGACAAAGCGACGATCGAGACCGAGCTGCACGCGTGGAACGACACGCTGCTCGCGCGCCCGGTCATCGTCGTCATCACGAAGCTCGATCTGCCCGACGCGCGCGCGACGTTCGAAGCGCTGCGCGACCGCATCGACGGATTGCGCGGCATCTCCGCCGCGACCGGCGAGGGCGTGCGCGAGCTGGTCTACGCGACCTGGGACACGATCAAGTCGACGCCGGTGCCGGACGTCGCGCAGCCGGAGCCCGCGCAGATCGAATTGACCGCCGATGAACCGTTCGCGATCGACATGGACGACGGCGTGTACGTGGTCAGCGGCGAACGCGTCGAGCGCCTCGCGCGCATGACCGATTTCGACAACGACGAGGCGCTGGCGCGCTTCGAGCAAGTCCTCGCGAAGATGGGCGTCGACAAGAAGCTGCGCGAGCTGGGCGTGCACGAAGGCGACACCGTCCGCATCGCGGGCGTCGAGTTCGATTATTCCTAGATGCGGCTTGGCATATTCGGCGGTTCGTTCGATCCGATCCATAACGGACATCTGTTCGTCGCCGAAGCGGTGCGCGAGGCGTGCGGGCTCGACCGCGTGCTCTTCGTGCCGACGCGTGAGGGCAAGCACTACCGCGACGGCGCGATGAGCGCTCCGGCCGAAGACCGCGCGTGCATGATTCGGCTCGCGATCGCGGCGAACGTCGCGTTCGCAATGGACGAAAGCGATCTCGCGGCCGATGCGAGCGGCTACACTGCCGATCTGCTGCCGCGGCTGCAGGCGCGGTATCCCGGTGCTGCGCTGACGTTCGTCGTCGGCGGCGACTCGCTCGTGCGCTCGCGCTGGCAGCGGCTCGACGACGTGATCGACGCCGTCGAATCGCTCGTCGTCGCACCGCGCGGAGACGTCACGCGTGACGATGTCGACGGCGCGCTCGCGAGCGTCGCGGCAGAGCGCCGCGCGAAAGTTCGCATGCTCGGCGATCTGCCGCTCGTCGACGAGTCGGCGACGTCGATTCGTGCCCGATTGCGCGCGCACACGAGCGTGCGGTATCTCGTGCCGGAGCCGGTCTACCGCTACATCGCCGAGCACGGGCTCTACGCGCAATGAACGCCCCCGAAGCGTTCGCACTCGACAAGCCGCTGGGCGGCGTCTCCGCGCGCGAGCTTGCGAGCACGTACGGCACGCCGCTCTTCGTGATCGACCTCGACGAGCTGGATCTGGAGATCGATCGGTTCGCGCGCGCGTGCGCGCCGCACGGCATCGCGGTCGGGTACGCGGGCAAGGCGTTTCTCTGCGCGGCGCTCGCCGAGCATCTCGCGGCGACGACGCTGCGGCTCGACGTGTGCTCGCTGGGCGAGCTCGTCACCGCCGAGCGCGGCGGCTTTCCGGCCGGGCGCATGTACTTTCACGGCGTCGGAAAGTCCGACGACGAGCTGCGCGCGATCGTCGAGCGCCGCGTCGCGTTCGGCGTGATCGACAACCACGAAGAGCTCGAACGCCTTGCGCCGCTCGCGTCGCAAAACGACCCGGTCGACGTGATGGTGCGCGTGAACACGGGCATCTCCGCGCACACGCACGCGTTCGTGCGCACCGGCGGCGAGAACACGAAGTTCGGCGTCGCGGTCAACCGGCTGCCGGGCTTCTTCGCGCGCATCGCCGCGCTGCCGCAGCTGCGGCTGATCGGGCTGCACGCG
>JALZBE010000459.1 GCA_030947665.1 Vulcanimicrobiota bacterium
TCGGCATGCTGCGCAACGAGCCGGTCGAGGTTCTTCGCGATCACGTTGCGGATCGTGCGGGTCGGTAATTCCTTGGTGGCCGCGTAGATCGGAACGACTTCGCCTTCGAAGCGCTCGTCGTCGCGCAACAGCTTGTGGCTGGTGACGTTGATCTCCGGCAACAGGCCGGTGCGCGTCACGCGGCCCGCGACGAAGAGCCGGTCGCCCGCGGACAGCTTGCCGAGCAGGTACGCGCGGCCGAAGAGCTTGGCCTCGATGCGGCCGGTGTCGTCGGCGAGCACGATCGTGATCAGCGGCAGCCGGCCTTTGCGTTCTTTGACGTGCAGGACGTTGCCGACCACGATCGCTTCGCCTTCTTCGAGCGCCGCGATCGGGATCGGCTCGCGCCAGTCGCGGTACGCGCGCGGCACGTAGCGCAAGAGATCGTCGGGCGTGCGAACGCCGACGTCCGCGAACTTCGCGGCGGTTTCCGGCCCGATCCCGGATAGCGCCGCTAGTCCGTGGGCTTGGCGCGTCGCGATAGCTCCGCTCCCACGTCGTCGAGCGACACGCCGCGCTCCGCGAGGAGCACGAGCGCGTGGTACAGCAGGTCGGCGGTTTCCCACACGAGCTCGCCGCGGTCGGCGTTCTTCGCGGCGATCACGACTTCGGTCGCCTCTTCGCCGATCTTCTTGCCGATGCGGTCGACGCCGCCCGCAAACAGCTTCGCGGTGTACGAACCTTCGACCGGATTCGCCTTACGCGACTGGATCGTGCGCGCGAGCGCGGAGACGGCCGTGGCGAAACCAGCGCCTTCGGGCGCGTCTTCGGCGCCCTCCAGCGGGACCGTGGTCGTGAAGCAGGAGGCGGCGCCCGTGTGACACGCGGGGCCGTTCGGGATCACGCGGTACAGCAGCGCATCGGCGTCGCAGTCGACGGACACGGAGACGACGCGCTGCGTGTTGCCCGACGTCGCACCTTTGTTCCACAGCTCGTTGCGCGAGCGGCTCCACAGCCACGTCGAGCCGGTCGCGAGCGTTTTTTCGAGCGCGTCGCGGTTGGCGTACGCGAGCGTGAGCACCGCGCCCGTCGTCGCGTCGGCGATGACGACCGGCGCGAGCCCGCCGGCATCCCAGCGAACGTCCGGCGCGTTCATACCGGCACCGTGTCGCGGCGCACGACGATGCCTTCCCGTGCGAGCGCGGCCTTGAGATCGTCGATCGCGAGCTCGGCATAATGGAACAGCGAGGCGGCGAGCGCGGCGTCGGCATCCGCTTCGCGGAACACGTCGATGAAATGCTGCACGGTGCCGGCGCCGCCCGACGCGATGACGGGCAAATTGCACGCGTCGCGGATCGCGCGCAGCAGCGGGATGTCGAAACCTGCGCGCGTGCCGTCGCGGTCGATCGACGTGACCAGTAGTTCGCCCGCGCCCAGCTGCTCGCACTCGCCGGCCCACGCGATCGCGTCGCGACCCGTCGCGGTGCGGCCGCCGTCGACGACGACTTCGAACCCCGACGGCACGTTCGGGCTGCGGCGCGCATCGATCGCGACGACGACGCATTGCGCGCCGAAACGGCGCGACGCCGCGCGCACGATCTCCGGATCGCGCACGGCAGCAGAGTTCACACTGACCTTGTCGCAGCCGGCGCGCAAGAGATCGTTGACGTGCTCGACGCCGGCGACGCCGCCGCCGACGGCGAATGGGATCGTCAGCTCGGCGGCGACGGCGCGCACCACGGCGAGCGTCGCCCGGCGGCCTTCGACCGTCGCGGTGATGTCGAGGAACACGAGCTCGTCGGCGCCTTCGGCTTCGTAGCGGCGGGCGAGCTCGACCGGATCGCCGGCATCGCTGAGGTCGACGAAGCACACGCCTTTGACCACGCGGCCTTCCTTTATGTCCAGACAGGGAACGATCCGGCGGGCCAACACGACCGACCCTCCTTCGCCGCGTGGGCTGCTTCTTCTTCGGACGGTTCGTCCGCTAGGTCGCCGTCCGGCCACCCATCGTGCTGAACGACGTGACCGTGCTCGTGTCGTCCTGCACGACCCGCAGCGCAAGGATCGCCAAATCGTCCTGCACGCCACCGCTGTACGCGGCCGCCGACGCGACGAGCAGATCGCACAGAGCTTGCGGATCGACCGGCGCGTCACGCAGGATCGCCTCGACGCGATCGTCGCCCAGCATCTCGCCGTCGGCGCTGCGCGCTTCGCTGAGGCCGTCCGTCGCGAGCACGACGACGTCGCCTAGGCCGAGCGCCATCGTCTCGGTCTCGTAGGGCTGGTCGCGGTCGAGCCCGACGATCGAGCCCGTCGGCGCCAGCCGCTCGATCAGCGTGCCGCGGCGCACGTACGCGGTGCCGTGGCCGGCGTTCGCGTAATGCAGCGTCTGCGTGCGCGCGTCGAACGCACCGAGAAAGAGCACGACGAACACCGACGGATCGTCGAACGTCTCGAGAAAGAGCCGGTTGAAACGCGTGACGACGTCGGCCGGATCGTGCGCGTCCGCGGCGAGCGCGCGAATCGCGTACTGCGCGAACGCGGCGTGCCGCGCCGCTTCGATGCCTTTCCCGCTCGCGTCGGCGATGAGGAACCAGCCGAAGTCGGGACCGGCGCGCCAGGCATCGAGCACGTCGCCGCCGATGAGCGCTTCGCGCGTCGCCGACGCGTATGCGGATCCGATTTGGGTGCGCGCGAGGCGCTGGCCGCCCACGCGCAACGTGCGCTGCAGCGCGTCGACGAGGATCTGTTCTTGCACCAAACGGGCCACGGCGGTCGCGCGCCCGATCGCGTACCAGAGCGCGACGATCGCGAACAGCGTCACGATGCCCGCGCTGATGGCGACGGTCGCGTTGATCCGTCGGCGCAGGCTCCGCTGCACGCGGTCGCTGGCGGCGGCGAGCTCGTTCCGTAGCTCCGCGGCATCGCTGCTCATCCGGTCGGTAAGGTACTTTCCGTTCGCTTGCTCGGTGTAGGCCTCACGCGAATTCGGATTCGTGAGCAGCGGCCGCTTGACTTCTCGCTCCCACTTCTGATGGCGACCGCGCATGTCTTCGACGGTTGCGACGCCGGTCGGGCTCTCGGCCGTGCGGAGAAGGCGTTCGAGATCGATGGCTTGCTGATCGAAGACGGGATTCGGCGGGGTCTCGTCGAGGAAGAGCGGGTTGTGCGTGGCGAGGTAGCCGCGCAGCGAGGTTTCTTCGGCGAGCTGTATCCGTAGCAGCGCATCGAGGTCGG